>CANQTO010000003.1 GCA_947626785.1 uncultured Oscillospiraceae bacterium | reverse complement strand
TAAAGACCTCGCTGGTGATGCTGATCTTGCCCTTGTCGTTTATAATGTTCACCATGGCATACGAGTTCCTTTCTTTTTGATTCCGGCCTCCCCAGCCGGGCCATCAATTATACGATTATAAACTATCCGGGCCAAAAGCACAAGAAGAATTTACAGCGAATTTAACTCAAATGCGACCCGCTACGCTGGGCTCGCATTTGATACTCGCGCTTATCGCAGGGGCTTTGCCCCGTTTGGTCGGCGCGAGGGCCGCATTTCATGCGGCTTAGGGTGTTTTTGAGGCGGCAAAGCTGCCTCAAAAACAAATTTGAATCAGTTTCATACCTACATCAATTTGCACGGAGGCATGTCTATAGCCTGGCTTTTTGTATACTGCGGAGAAAATCAAGAAAATTAACAAAAATTTGTGGTTTTTAAGTGTTTACAATTTGACGAAACAATGATAAACTTGCATCGTCCGAATTCGTGCCGTTCATTCCTATGCGCCCCGGCACGATGAGGACAGGAAGTTTATTATTTTTAAATGGAGATGACGATATGCAGAGACACTTCAAAACCATGGACGGCAATAACGCGGCCGCCCATGTATCCTACGCGTTTACCGAAGTCGCGGCTATCTACCCCATCACCCCGTCCAGCCCCATGGCCGACTATGTGGACCAGTGGGCTGCCCAGGGCCGGAAGAACATCTTCGGCTCCACCGTCAAGGTGCAGGAGATGCAGTCTGAGGCCGGCGCGGCCGGTTCCGTGCACGGCGCGCTGAACGCCGGCGCCCTGACCACCACCTACACCGCCTCCCAGGGCCTGCTGCTGATGATCCCCAACATGTACAAGATCGCCGGCGAGCTGCTGCCGGGCGTGTTCCACGTCAGCGCCCGTACCGTGGCCAGCCACACGCTGAACATCTTCGGCGACCACAGCGACGTGATGGCATGTCGTCAGACCGGTTTCGCCATGCTGGCTGAGACCAATGTCCAGGAGGTCATGGACCTGGCCCCGGTGGCCCACCTGGCCGCCATCAAGGGCCGCGTGCCTTTCCTGAACTTCTTCGACGGCTTCCGCACCTCCCATGAGCTGCAGAAGATCGAGGTTTGGGACTATGAGGATCTGAAGGACATGGTGGACATGGACGCCGTCCAGGCCTTCCGTGACCGGGCCCTGAATTCCCAGCACCCCATCATGCGCGGCTCCCACGAGAACGGAGACATCTTCTTCCAGAACCGCGAGGCCTCCAACAAGTACTATGAGGCGGTGCCCGCCATCGTCGAGGAGTACATGGGCAAGATCAACGCCAAGCTCGGCACCGACTACCAGCTGTTCAACTACTACGGCGCCCCCGACGCCGACCGGGTCATCGTGGCTATGGGCTCCATCTGCGACGTGGCCGAGGAAGTCATCGACTACCTGACCGCCCAGGGCGAGAAGGTCGGCCTGGTGAAGGTCCGCCTGTTCCGCCCCTTCTGCCCGGACAAGCTCCTGGCTGCCATCCCCGCCACCGCCAAGAAGATCGCCGTTCTGGACCGGACCAAGGAGCCCGGCGCCCAGGGCGAGCCTCTGTACCTGGACGTGGTCACCGCTCTGGCCAACGCCGGCAAGACCGACGTGTCCGTCATCGGCGGCCGCTACGGCCTGGGCTCCAAGGACACCCCGCCCGCTTCCGTCTTCGCCGTGTATAACGAGCTGAAGAAGGCCGAGCCCAAGCGCACCTTCACCATCGGCATCGTGGACGACGTGACCAACCTGTCCCTGGAGGAAGTCGCGGCCCCCAACACCGCCGCCGAGGGCACCATCGAGTGCAAGTTCTGGGGTCTGGGCGGCGACGGCACCGTCGGCGCCAACAAGAACTCCATCAAGATCATCGGCGACCATACCGACAAGTACGTGCAGGCCTACTTCCAGTACGACTCCAAGAAGACCGGCGGCGTCACCATCAGCCACCTGCGCTTTGGCGACAAGCCCATCAAGAGCCCCTACTACATCAATAAGGCCGACTTCGTGGCCTGCCATGTGCCCTCCTACATCACCAAGGGCTTCCCCATCGTCCGTGACGTGAAGCCCGGCGGCGTGTTCCTGGTCAACTGCCAGTGGGATCTGGCGGAGCTGGAGCACCATCTGGACGCCGCCTCCAAGCGCTACATCGCCAAGAACAACATCCAGCTGTACATGATCAACGCCATCGACCTGGCCAAGAAGATCGGCATGGGCAAGCGTACCAACACCATCCTCCAGTCCGCCTTCTTCTCCCTGGCCAAGGTCCTGCCCGAGGAAGACGCCATCAAGTACATGAAGGATGCCGCTCTGCACTCCTACCTGAAGAAGGGCCAGGATGTGGTCGACATGAACTATGCCGCCATCGACGCCGGCGCCACCGCCTACGTGAAGGTGGACGTGCCCGCCGCCTGGGCCGAGGCTGAGGACCACAAGGAAGCCGCTGCCAAGACCGGCCGCGAGAAGACCGTCAAGATGGTCAGCAGCATCCTGGATCCCGTGGACAAGATGGACGGCGATTCCCTGCCCGTCTCCGCCTTCGTGGATCACGCCGACGGCACCTTCGAGCTGGGCGCCGCTGCCTACGAGAAGCGCGGCATCGCCGTGTCCGTGCCCAAGTGGGACGCCGAGAAGTGCATCCAGTGCAACCAGTGCGCTTTCGTCTGCCCCCACGCCACCATCCGTCCCTTCGCTCTGACTGAGGCAGAGGCCGCCGCCGCTCCCGCGGCCACCAAGGCCGCCCCCGTCAAGGCCGGCAAGGGCAAGGGCGTGTACCAGTTCACCATGGCCGTCTCCCCGCTGGATTGCATGGGCTGCGGCGTCTGCGTGGGCCAGTGCCCCACCGCCGCTATCGAGATGGCCCCCATGGAGAGCCAGCTGGATCAGCAGCCTGTCTTCGATTACATGGTGGACAAGGTGGCCCCCAAGGCCGATATGATCGGCACCGACGTGAAGTTCAGCCAGTTCGCCCAGCCCTATCTGGAGTTCTCCGGCTCCTGCGCCGGCTGCGCCGAGACCAGCTATGCCCGTCTCGTGACCCAGCTCTTCGGCGACCATATGCTCATCTCCAACGCCACCGGCTGCTCCTCCATCTGGGGCGGACCCGCTGCCACCTCCCCCTACACCGTCAACAAGGAAGGCCACGGCCCCGCCTGGTGCAACTCCCTGTTCGAGGATAACGCCGAACACGGCCTGGGCATGTATCTGGGCCAGAAGAAGATCCGCGACGACCTGAAGGCCAGCGTGGAGTATGTGGCTGCCAACGCCGGCAACGCCGAGCTGAAGCAGGCCGCCCAGGATTATCTGGACACCTATGACGACGGCAACGCCAACCAGGAGCCCGCCAAGCGTCTGGTCGCCCTCATCGAGGCCAACGGCGCCTGCTGCGACGCCACGGCTGAGATCCTCAAGAAGAAGGACTTCCTGAACAAGAAGTCCGTGTGGATCTTCGGCGGCGACGGCTGGGCCTACGACATCGGCTTCGGCGGCGTGGACCATGTGCTCGCCTCCGGCGAGGACGTGAACGTCTTCGTCTTCAACACCGAGGTGTACTCCAACACCGGCGGCCAGGCCTCCAAGGCCTCCAACATCGGCCAGGTGGCTCAGTTCGCCGCGGCCGGCAAGGAGATCAAGTCCAAGAGCCTGGCGGAGATCGCCATGACCTACGGCTATGTGTACGTGGCCCAGGTGGCCATGGGCGCCAACAAGGTCCAGACCCTGAAGGCCATCGCCGAGGCCGAGGCCCATAAGGGACCCTCCCTCATCATCGCCTACGCCCCCTGCGAGATGCACAGCATCAAGGGCGGCATGGAGAACTGCCAGAAGGAGATGGACAAGGCCGTCAAGTGCGGGTACTGGAACCTGTTCCGCTTCAACCCCGACGCCGAGAAGCCCTTCACTCTGGACAGCAAGGCTCCCGCCGGCGGCTATCAGGAGTTCCTGATGAACGAGGCCCGCTACAGCCGTCTGACCCGCGAGTTCCCCGAGCGCGCCGACCGGCTCTTCGCCGAGTCCGAGGCCAACGCCAAGGAGCGCTTCGAGCACCTGGAGAAGCTCAAGGCCCTCTACGAGTAATTCCCGGAAACCCAATAAAGCACAGCAAGGCCGCCGGAAAATCCGGCGGCCTTGTTTTTTGACGATATGGAGTTTTTACAGTCCGTATTCCTTGGCAAGCTCCGCGAAGGCGGGCAGGGAGCGGCAGATCATCTCGGTAGAGACGCAGCAGGCGATGCGCACATAGCCGCCCACGCCGAAATCGTCGCTGGGGACCAGGAGCAGCTCGTGCTTCTTGGCCCGCTCGCTGAAGGCCTTGGCGTCCGGCTCCGGGGAGCGCATGAACAGGTAGAAGGCCCCCTCCGGATAGACGCAGGAGAAGCCCAGGGCCGTGAGGTTTTCATAGAGCAGGTCCCGGTTGGTCCGGTAAACGGAGATGTCCGCCGTCTGGCCCAGGCACTGCTCCGCCACCCGCTGCATCAGGCTGGGGGCGTTCACATAGCCGCAGGCCCGGGCGGCCCCGGCCAGGGCGTCGAACACGTCCTGCCGCCCGGCCATCCGGGGGCTGACGGCCAGATAGCCGATGCGCTCCCCGGGCAGGGACAGGGACTTGCTGAAGGAATAGCAGATGATCGTGTCGTCATAGAAGGCGGGCACGCAGGGGGCGGGCTTGTCCCCATAGACCAACTCCCGGTAGGGCTCGTCGGAGATCAGGTAGATGGGGTGGCCGAAGCGCGCCTCCGCCTGTTTCAGGACGGCGGCCAGCTTCTCCAGATCCGCCTCCCGGAGCACCACGCCGGAGGGGTTGTTGGGGGTGTTGAGGATCACCAGCTTGGTCCTCTCGTTGAGGGCCCGCTCCAGGGCGGCCAGGTCCGGCCGCAGATCCTCATCCGGAGGAACGGTCACCAGGGCGCCGCCGGCCCCCTCGGCAAAGACCCGGTACTCCGGGAAGAAGGGGGCGAAGGCCACCGCCTCCTCGCCGGGCAGCAGCAGGCCGTGCATGCAGGCGGCCAGGCCCGCCGCCGCGCCGCAGGTCACGTAGATCAGCTCCGGCGCGAAGCCCAGGCCCCAGCGGCCGTTCAGGTCCTCCGCCACGGCCCGGCGCAGGCTGGGCAGCCCGGCGGCGGGAGTGTAGCCGTGGAGCTGGACGCTGTCCGTCTCCAGGGCCCGGCGCAGGGCCTCCTCCACGCAGGGCGGTGCGGGCACGCTGGGGTTGCCCAGGCTGAAATCAAAGACCTTGTCTTCTCCGATCTCCGCCTTGCGGGCGCTGCCGTAGGCGGCCAGATCGCGGATGCAGCTCTTGCTCCGGCCCCAGGCCAGACTCTTTTCCGGTAACATCTCAGCGTCCCTCCTTTTCCGCGGGCTCATCCTGAACGGTCCGCTTGCCGTGCTCGGCCAGCATGGCGTCCTTCAGCGCCATCAGCTCCGGGGACAGGTCCACGTAGTACTGATGGGGATAGTCAAAGCGCTTGACCTCCGGCCACAGGGTGCTCACCTGGTAGGCGCAGAAGGTCTTGATCTCCTTCAGGCTGGGCAGCTTGTAGACCAGCTCGCCCTTCTGGAAGATGGGGACCTGCAGCTCCACCGCCCGGAAGTCCTCCAGCTTCTTGCGCTTCCAGCGGGAGACCGGGTCGCAGATCTCCAGGGGCTGGCTGTCGTCCACGGTCTCGTGGCGCAGGCAGATATAGTCCGCCACGGCCATACCCGTCTCCTGGTTATAGAAGCGGTAGAGCTTCTTGAAGCCGGGGTTGGTGATCTTCCCCACGTTCTCGCTGACCTTGATCTTGGGGATCAGCTTCCCCTCCGCGTCCTCCACGGCGCAGAGCTTGTACACGCCGCCGAAGACCGGGGAGCTCTTGGAGGTGATGAGCCGCTCGCCCACGCCGAAGGAGTCGATCTTGGCGCCCTGGAGCAGCAGCTCGGTGATGAGCCGCTCGTCCAGGGAGTTGGAGACGGTGATGGTGCAGCCGGTCCAGCCGGCCTCGTCCAGCATGACCCGGGCCTTCCTGGTCAGGTAGGCCATGTCCCCGGAGTCCAGCCGGATGCCGCACTTGGTGATGCCCAGGGGCTTGAGCACCTCGTTGAAGGCCCGGATGGCGTTGGGGATGCCGGACTTGAGGCTGTTATAAGTGTCCACCAGCAGCACCGCATTGGTGGGATAGGCCCGGCAGTAGGCCACAAAGGCCTCGTACTCCGAGTCGAACATCTGGACCCAGGAGTGGGCCATGGTGCCCGCGGCGGGGACGCCGTAGATCTGGTCGGAGACGGTGCAGGCCGTGCCGCCGCAGCCGCCGATAAAGGCGGCCCGGGCGCCGGTGACGGCGCCGGTGATGCCCTGGGCCCGGCGGGAGCCGAACTCCAGCACGGTGCGCCCCTGGGCGGCCCGGCAGATGCGGTTGGCCTTGGTGGCGATCAGGCTCTGGTGGTTCAGCTCCAGCAGCAGATAGGTCTCCAGCAGCTGGGCCTGGATAGCGGGGGCCCGGACCGTGAGGATGGGCTCATAGGGGAAGATGGGCGTCCCCTCCGGCACGGCCCAGATGTCCCCGGTGAAGCGGAAATCCTCCAGATAGCGGAGGAAGGCCTCGTCGAAGATCCCCCGGCCCCGGAGATAGGCGATATCCTCCGGCTCAAAGCGGAGCTTCTGCACATAGTCCACTACCTGCTCCAGCCCGGCGGCGATGGCGAAGCCCCCGTCGTCAGGGACGTTGCGGAAAAACACATCAAAATACGTGATCCGGTCGGCCATGCCGCAGGTGAAATAGCCGTTGCCCATGGTCAGCTCATAGAAGTCGCACAGCATGGTCAGATTGATCCCGTTGGCGCTTTTCATATCCATACCTCCTTTGTAAGGCCCCGCTTCTTCAAATTCTGAAAGCGGTTTGCATCTATTATAGTGTTTGCCTTGGCAAAAGGCAAGAATTTTGTGTGATGTGTTAAATTATTGTCTTTTTTCTTACCACAAACAGTTGACTTTGCTGAATTTTTTCGCTATTATTAATTGCGCGTAAAGGAATCGGAGCGTCCGCTGATTGGGAGAGGGAGAGAACGACTAAGGATGATCAGGGATCTATTCAGCCCCGGCGTGACGGAGCTCGCCGGGAACCACACCGACCACCAGAACGGGCGGGTCCTGGCGGCCGCTATCGACCTGGGCCTCCGGGCCCGCTTCGAGGCAAACGGGGAAAACACCGTCCGGGTCCGCTCGGAGGGCTACAGCCCCATCGAGATAAGCTTGAACCAGCTGGCGGTGCGCACGGCGGAATTCGGCCAGGCCCAGGCCTTGGTGCGGGGCGTGCTGGCGGAATTCAGCGATCTGGGCTTACATATCGGCGGCTTTGACGCCACGGTCAAGGGGGATCTGCCCGCGGGCGCGGGGCTCAGCTCCTCCGCCGCCTTCTCCGTGCTGATCGCCCGGATCTTGAATGAGCTGTTCAACGGCGGGCAGATCCCGCCCATCGTGCTGGCCCGGGCCGCCCAGCACGCGGAGAACCGGCACTTCGGCAAGCCCTGCGGCCTGATGGGGCAGATGGTCTGCGCCCTGGGGCACACGGTCTACGCCGATTTCAGGACCCGGGAGCTGGAGCCCATCCGGGCGGATTTCGCCGCCATGGGCCTGACCCTGTGCCTGACGGACACCGGCGGCAGCCACGCGGGCCTGGACACCTCCTATGCCCGCATCCCGGCGGACATGACCTATATCGCCAATCTCTTTGACAAAGGGGTCCTGGGGGACGTGGACCCGATCCAGTTCTGGAGCCGGGGCTGGGACGCCTCCAACCGGCCGGTGCGCCGGGCCATGCACTTCTTCAACGAGAACGAGCGGGTGCCCCGGATGCGGGACGCCCTGAAGGCCGGAGACGCCAATACCTATATCCGGCTGATGAACGAGTCCGGCCGCTCCTCGGAGGAGCTGCTGAACAACATCGTGACCAGCGCCACGGGGGATCTGAAGCTCTCCCAGGGCCTGGAGCAGAGCGCCCGGCTGCTGGAGGGCCGGGGGGCCTGGCGGGTCCACGGCGGCGGCTTTGCCGGCTGCGTTCAGGCGCTGATGCCGGCGGACTATTTCCCCACCTACCGGCAGGAGATGGACAAGAGCTTCGGCCCCGGCGCCTGCCGGGAGATCCGCCTGATATAAAAACAAAGTGCCCGATGGCCGTTTTCATCTCGAAAACGGCCATCGGGCGTTTAGCTCTTTTTTAACAGTTTAGGCTGCCGGCGCTTCGGCCCCGGGGACCTCCTCCCCGGTGTAGAGAGCCACGAACTCCTCTAAGGTCAGGGCGTTGTCCATGATGTAGGACGCGGCCTCCGTGCCCACATAGCGGAAGTGCCAAGGCTCATAGATCACGTCGGTGATGGCCACCTCGCCGTTGGGATAGCGGAGGATGAAGCCGTACTCAGTGCAGTGGGCCTCCAGCCATTTGAAGGTCTCCGTCTGGGACAGCACGTCCGGGTCCTTGGGGTTCCGGTACACGTCGGTGATATCGCAGCACAGGCCGGTCTGGTGCTCGCTGGTGCCGGGAGGGTTCACGATCTTGGCCGCGGCGTCATAGCCCACGCTGGCCACTTTGGCGTTAAAGGTCTGGGACTGCTCATAATAGCTCCGGTAGCCGGAGGAGAGGTAGACCGGCAGCCCCTCGGCGGCGCAGCCGTCGGCAAAGCTCTGGAGGGCGTCGGCGATGCGGGAGTCCTGGGGGCACTGGCTGGAGCTGACGTTGACGATCTCCGGCGGGGCATAATCCGAGCCCACCTCGTGGGTCTTGTTCACCAGAATATACTCCCAGCTGTTGATGTCGATATCCGGCGGGGCGGGCAGGCCCAGAGCCTGGGCCCGGCCGGCGGGGCTCTCCGGATCCACCGTGGGCTCCGGCGTGGCCTCCGTCTCCGCCTCCTGGGCCGGCTCGCCGACGGGCGCCTCCCCTTCGGGGACAGGCTGCCCCTCCGGGGCGGCGGGCAGCTCCTCGTCCTCCAAAAGGACGGTCCCGTCGTCCACGTCCTGGCTGAAGGGCGAGTTGGACGCCTTCACATAGGAGTAGACCCCGAACAGGATCAGCACGATCAGGCCCAGGATGACCCGGGCGACGCGGTTGGTTTTCATAACGGCATTCCTCCGCTGCATGCTTATGGGAAACTTGCTGTTAGCATAATAGCATTTTCGCCGGAAAGGGTCAAGAGAAATACATCTGAAAACTTGCATAACAAGGCCGTGTTTGGTATAATCAGGAAAAGAAAAGTGCGGAAAGGAGCGTTTGCTATGAGACTCACCTGGTACGGCCATTCCTGCTTCCTGATGGAGACGGAGGGCGGCTCGATCGTTTTCGACCCCTATGCCCCCGGCAGCGTGCCCGGCCTGGAGCTGCCGCCGCTGGCGGCGGACCTGACGGTATGCAGCCATGAGCACAGGGACCACTTTTATCCCCAGGGCGTGACCCTGACAGGCCTGGACCCGGTGGTGGGCCTGCAGCGGATGCTCACCGCCCATGACGACGTGGGCGGGGCCAAGCGGGGAGACAACGTGATCACCCTGGTGGACGCGGACGGCGTCCGGGCCCTCCACCTGGGGGACCTGGGCCATATGCTCACCGACGCCCAGATCAAAAACCTGGGCCGGGTGGACGTGCTGATGATCCCCGTGGGCGGCTTTTTCACCATCGATGCCCGGCAGGCCTGGGAGCTGGTGGAGAAGCTGGACCCCTTCGTGGTGATCCCCATGCACTACCGGGGAGAGGGCTTCGGCTATGACGTGATCGCCCCGGTGGAGGATTTTCTGGCCCTGGCCAAGCGTGTCCGGCGTTTTGATTCCAACGTCCTGGACCTGAACGGCGTCACCGAACCTATGACCGCTGTTCTCAAATGTCCCGTCCGGAAGGGATAATAGGAAAAAATTGGAACAAATTATTGTAGAAATTTCATAAAAAACAGCGGCAGATTTTCTACACTCTGCCGTTGTTTTTTTTATTGCGTAATTAGCCCGCGTATGTAATAATCATATCGTTAAAAGGGAAACTTTGTCTTTATTTCCCAAACCCCGGCAGTTTTCGCAGAGCGAAATACATAGGAAAGGAAGGACCGTTTATGGAAATTCTCAAGCCGGCCATGGCCGGCACCCTTGAATCCAGCGACGCCCAGGTCACTGTAGAGCCCGGCGCATCGGGGATCGAACTGAACCTGCAGAGCAGCGTCATGAACCAGTACGGCCGCCAGATCAAGGCTACCGTCCTGGAGACCCTGGAGCGCCTGGAGGTATCCGACGCGAAGGTCACCGTGGTGGACAAGGGCGCGCTGGACTGCACCCTGAAGGCGCGGGTAGAGTGCGCCGTGTTCCGCAGCTGCGGCAAGTCCGAGGCAAATATTCCGTGGGGAGGTGCCGTGAGATGATCCCTCGTCCCAAACCGGAGCGCTTCCGGCTGCGCCGGACCATGATGTTCATGAACGCCCAGAAGCCGGGCCTGATCAAGGACGCCTATATATACGGCTGTGACTCCATCATGCTGGACCTGGAGGACGCGGTGGCTGAGAACCAGAAGGACGCCGCCCGCTTCTCCCTGTATCACGCGCTGAAGACCATCGATTACGGCGATACCGAGGTCATCGTCCGCATCAACGGCCTGGACACCCCCCACTGGCAGGAGGATATCCGGGTGTGCGTGGCCGGCGGGGCCGACGGCATCCGCATCGCCAAGTGCGAGAGCGCACAGGATGTGAAGACCGTGGAGGCCGCCGTGGAGGCCGCCGAGAAGGAATTTGGCGTGGAGGTGGGCCGCACGCTGCTGATGGCGGCTCTGGAGAGCCCCAAGGGCATCCTCAACGCCTATGAGATCTGCGCCGCCTCCGACCGGATGCTGGGCGTGGCCATCTCCGGGGGCGACTTCCGCAAGTGCATGCAGACCAAGCCCCAGCCCGACGGCGTGGACATGCTGGCCGCCCGCGGGCAGATGCTCATCGCCGCCCGGGCCGCCGGCGTCCAGTGCTTCGACACCGTGTTCACCGACCTGGACGACAACGAGGGCTTTGAGGCGGAGGTCCGCCAGAACAAGGCCATGGGCTTTGACGGCAAGAGCCTCATCAACCCCAAGCAGATCCGCTTTGTCCATCAGGTCTTCGCCCCCACGGAGAAGGAAGTGATCCAGGCGGAGAAGATCGTCCGGGCCTACCGGGAGCAGTCCGCCGCCGGCGTGGGCGTCTTCACCGTGGACGGCAAGATGATCGACATCGCGTTCATCCCCGGGGCCGAGCGCACGCTGAAACTGGCGAAAGCCTGCGGAATGTATGAGGGGGATTTGGTAGAATGAAAAACGCTGTAGGAAGAGACATTCCCGAGTACCTGCTTGCTGGCGGCAAGGAGGTCTATCAGGGCAAGAACTATATGGACGGCAAGTACATCCAGAAGGCCGCCCCCAGGACCCGCCGCTATGAAAAGCCCCAGGAGAGCAAGCTGGTAGGCAGCCTGAAGGAAGCGCTGGAACAGTGCGGCGCCAAGAGCGGCATGACTTTCAGCTTCCATCACCACCTCCGGGACGGGGACTTCGTGGTCAACATGGTCATGAAGGCCGCCATCGAGGAGCTGGGCCTGGAGGATCTGACCATCGCCGCTTCCAGTCTGGGCAACGCCCATGACCCCATCGCCCAGTACATCGAAGAGGGCAAGGTCGTCGGCATCCAGACCTCCGGTATCCGGGGCCGCATGGGCGAGGTGGTCTCCGCCGGCAAGCTGAAGACCCCCGCCATCATCCGCAGCCACGGCGGCCGCCCCCGGGCCATCGAGGGGGGCGAGGTCCATATCGACATCGCCTTTATCGCCGCCCCCACCAGCGACTGTGTGGGCAACTGCCGGGGCATCGGCGGCAAGTCCAACTGCGGCAGCATGGGCTACGCCATGACCGACGCCAAATACGCCGACCATGTGGTGGTCGTCACCGACTGCCTGGTGGACTTCCCCAACATGCCCGCCTCCGTGGAGGCCATCGACGTGGACGCGGTCGTGGTGGTGGACTCCATTGGCAATCCCAAGAAGATCGCCTCCGCCGCGGCCCGCATCAGCCAGAACCCCCGGGACCTGATGATGGCCGAGAACGTGGCCAAGGTCATCGCCGCCACCCCGTACTTCAAGGACGGCTTCTCGTTCCAGACCGGCGTGGGCGGCCCCTCCCTGGCTGCCAACCTGTTTTTGGAGCAGTACATGGACGAGCGGGGCATCAAGATGGGCTGGGCCATCGGCGGCATCTGCGGCCCCATGGTGGAGCTGCTGAAGAAGGGCAAGGTGGGCAAGGTCATCGACGTGCAGGACTTCGACCTGGACGCGGTCAACTCCATCAACCAGACCCCCGGCCACTATGAGATGAGCGCCTCCCAGTACGCCAACCCCGCCAACAAGGGCGCTTTCGTCAACAAGCTGGACTTCGTGGTCCTGGCGGCCCTGGAGATCGACACCGGCTTCAACGTGAACGTGCTCACCGGCTCCGACGGCGTCCTGCGCGGCGCCCCCGGCGGCCACCCGGACACGGCGGCCGGCAGCAAGGTCTGCATCATCGTCACGCCTCTGACCCGGGGCCGTATGGCCACCGTCTGCGAGCATGTGGTCACGGTCACCACCCCGGGCGACTGCGTGGACGTGCTGGTCACCGACTACGGCATCGCCGTCAACCCCCTGCGGCCCGACCTGGTGGAGTGCCTGGACAAGGCGGGCATCCCCCACGTGAGCATCGAGAGTCTGAAGGAGAAGGCCTACAGCCTGGTGGGCCGGCCTGACGACCTGCAATGGGAGGACAAGGTGGTCGCGGTCCTGGAGGCCCGGGACGGCACCATCCTGGACGTGGTCCGGAAGATCAAGCCCTACGATCCGGAAAACTAAATCATAACAGCCGCCGCGGCGGCTGCCACGGCGGCTTTGTGATAAAATCTTTTTTGAGAGAGAGGAAAGAACCATGAGCGAAGCAGTCGTTGGCATACTTGGTTTTATCACCATCATTGCCATCGTCGTCGTCCTGTTCCAGAGCAGGACCCTTCCCAGCATCGCCTTTATCGTCTTCCCCACGATCCTGGCGATCATCCTCGTCATCGGCGGGTACTACACCTTTGACGACATCGGCTCCCTGATCAAATCCGGCTTCAGCAGCACCGGCCCCACCGCGGCCCTGTTCGTGTTCTCCGTGTTGTACTTCGGCCTGATGACCGATACCGGCATGTTCGACGTGATCATCAACGCCCTGATGAAGCTGGTCGGCAGCAGCGTCGTGGGCGTGACCATGGTCACCTGCATCATCGCCCTGGTGGGCCATCTGGACGGCGGCGGCGCCTCCACCTTCTGCATCGTGGTGCCCGCCATGCTGCCCGTGTACAAGCGCATGCACATGCGGCCCACCACCCTGCTGCGGGTGGCGGTGCTGAGTATGGGCATCCTGAACCTGATGCCCTGGGCCGGCCCCACCATGCGGGCCGCTACCGTGCTGGGCATCCAGGCCGCCGACCTGTGGCACACCATTCTCCCCATCCAGATCTTCGGCATCCTGCTGGCCCTGGGCCATGCCTTCCTGGCGGGCGTTCAGGAGAAGAAGCGGGGCGCCGGCCTCACCGGCAAGCTGGCTGAGATCGAGGGCGAAGTGGTGGTCGAGGAGGCTGCCCAGGCCCAGGCCAACGAGCTGGCCCGGCCCAAGCTCTTTATCGTCAACATCCTGCTCACCGTCGGCGTCATCGCCATGCTGATCTGGGGCGCCTTCCCCGACTACGTGCCCTTCATGCTGGGCCTGGCCGTGGGCCTGTTCATCAACTACGGCTTCACCGCCAACGCCCACAAGAAGATCATCAACTCCCACGCCGGCCCCGCTCTGATGATGTGCTCCACCCTGATGGGCGCCGCTATCCTCATGGGCATCCTGGTCAAGGACGTGGAGGGGATCAACAGCGTGGTCACCTGCATGGCCGACCTGATCAAGATGGTCCTGCCCACCTTCCTGGGTCAGCACCTGCCCATCGTCATCGGCATCCTGTCCGTGCCCCTGGCCCTGGCCTTCGACACCGACAGCTACTTCTACGGCATGCTGCCCGTCATGATCGGCATCGGCGAGGGCTTCGGCATCAACGCTATCCATGTGGCTATCGCTATGGTGGTCTGCCGCAACTGCGCCACCTTCATCAGCCCCATGGTGCCCGCCACTCTGCTGGGCGTGGGCCTTGCCGAGATCGACATCAAGGACCACATCAAGGCCTCCTTCATGTACGTGTGGGGCTTCTCCATCCTGTGCATGATCTTCGCCATCATCGCCGGCATCATGGTCCTGTAAACCCGTTCGCAAGCAAATCCATACAAAGAGGACGCTTCGCAAGGAGCGTCCTCTTTTTGGGGTCTCGGGTATTGGGCCGCACGCGCAACGGCAAACAGGCGCTCTGCGGAATTGACTTTTTCCCGGCCTTGTCCTACAATGGATCATACGTACCGGCAGCCGGGCTAAGGTGCGCGCAGATCGAACAAGAGGTGACGGTTATGTGGATGATCCTGGCCCTGCTGTCCGCGCTTTTCGCGGCGCTCACGTCTATTCTGGCAAAGATCGGGATCGAGGGCGTGAATTCCCATCTGGCGACCGCCATCCGGACCGTGGTGGTGGTCCTCATGGCCTGGAGCATGGTCTTTCTGACCGACGCACAGAACGGCATCGGGGATATCAGCCGGAAGAGCTGGCTGTTTCTGATCCTGTCCGGCCTGGCTACCGGGGCCTCCTGGCTGTGCTATTACCGGGCGCTTCAGCTGGGGGAGGCCTCCAAGGTCGTGCCTATCGACAAGCTGAGCGTGGTGCTCACCCTTGTGCTGGCCTTCGTCTTTCTGCACGAGAAGGTCAACGCGAAATCGGTCCTCGGCTGCGTCCTGATCGGCGCCGGGACTTTGCTTATGGTACTATAACCAAAAAGAACCATCTCGGCCTTTTTTGCCGTCTTTAGATCACTTTCCAAGCTCTAAGGTCTTCTCATAGGCAGCGATGGCGGCGTCCATCACCGCGGCGCGAAAGCCCGCCTCCTCCAGAGTGCGGACGCCCTGGATAGTGCTGCCGCCGGGGGAACAGACCGCGTCCTTCAAAGCGCCGGGGTGTGTCCCCGACTCCAGGATGAGCCGGGCGGCCCCCGCCGTCATCTGGGCGGCCAGCTCCAGCGCCAGGGCCCGGGGCAGCCCGCAGGCCACGCCCCCGTCCGCCAGAGCCTCGATAAACAGGTCCACAAAGGCAGGGCCGCAGCCGGACACGGCCGAGCCCGCGTCGATGAGCCGCTCCTCCAGCTTGGCAAAGCGGCCCGCGGCGGCCATAGCGCGCAGAAAGCGCGCCTCCTCCGCCTGGCTCACGTTTTCGCTGCAAGCGTAGAGCAGCATCCCCTCTCCGATGGAGCAGGGGGTGTTGGGCATGATGCGGATCACCGGCCAGTCCCCGCCCGCCAGCCCCCGCACACGGGCGATCTCCGTTCCCGCCGCCATGGACACCAGCACGAAGCGGTCCCGCCGGGCGGCCAGGACCTCCCTCAGCTCCGCCAGGATCCCCGGCAGCAGGTGGGGCTTGACGCCTAAAAACAGGTATTCCGCCTTTGCCGCGGCCTCCTTATTGTTCAGCACCTGGCCGCCGGTCTGCCCGGCCAGGGCCTCGGCCTTGGCCGGACTGCGGTTTGCCAGAAGGAGCTTGTTTTCCGGGTCCTTCGCGGCGGCTCTGGCCAGCGCGCCCCCCATGTTTCCCGTTCCGATAAAGCCTAAGACTGGCATTTTTTCGCCCTCCTCCGTTTTTTCTTTTTATAGGAGAAGTATACTATGCAGAGCGTCCTCATGCAAGGGGGCGCTTCTTTTTTTGGCTCCAGGCACATACATCATATATGTGAAAGGAGGGATCGGATGAGAACCTTGACCCTTGGCAGCGCGGGGCCCGCCGTCCAGCTTTTACAGCTGGCTTTGAACCGGGCCGGGTTCGGCCCCTTGACATTGGACGGCCTTTTCGGGGTGGCCACGCGCCGGGCGCTGCTGGCTTTTCAGGCCGCCTTTGGCCTCCGGCAGGACGGCATCGCGGGGGACCGGACCCACCGGGCCCTGCTGCCCTGGTACACCGGCTTCCTGCGCTACACCCTCCGGCAGGGCGACAGCCTCCGCTCCGTGGCCGGGCGCTTTGATACCACGGAGGCGGCCATCCGGACCGCCAACCCGAGCCTGGGCTCCCCGCCCCTCTGCGGGACCCGGCTCACCGTGCCTCTGGGCTTTCCCGTGGCGCCCACGGACATCGCCTGGTGCTCCGCGCTGACCGGCTTCTGCGTCCGCGGCCTGGCCGCCCGCTACCCCTTTCTCCGTGTAGGGGAGATCGGGAAGAGCGTGATGGGCCGGCCCCTCTGGAGCCTGACTTTCGGCGGCGGCGATAACCGGGTGGCCTACAGCGCCGCCCACCACGCCAACGAGTGGATCACCACGCCCTTGCTGCTGCGTTTTGTGGAGGAGCTGGCTGAAGCCTTCACCGCCGGGCGGGAGCTCTTCGGCGTTTCGGCCGGGGAGATTTTTGATTACAGCACCCTCTGTGTGATCCCGGCGGTGGACCCGGACGGCATCGACCTTGTCACCGGGGAGCTCCGCTCCGGGGACTTTTTCCGCCGCGCCCGGTCTATCGCCGGCGCCTACCCGCAGTTTCCCTTCCCGGAGGGCTGGAAGGCCAACATCCGGGGCGTCGATCTGAATCTCCAGTATCCGGCGGGCTGGGAGCAGGCCCGGGAGAACAAGGCCACCCTGGGGGTCGTCTCCCCCGCGCCGGCGGACTTTGTGGGCCCCGCCCCCCTCTCAGAGCCGGAGAGCCGGGCCCTTTACCGCTTCACCCGGACCTTTGACCCGGCGCTGATCCTGGCCTACCACAGCCAGGGAGAGGTGCTCTACTGGCGCTATCTGGACTTTGAGCCGCCGGAGTCCCAACGGATCGCGCAGCTGTTCTCCCAGGTCTCCGGCTACAGGGCAGAGGAGACGCCCTTCGCCTCCGGCTTTGCCGGGTATAAAGACTGGTTCATCCAGGATTTCGACCGGCCCGGCTTCACGGTGGAGGCGGGCCTGGGGCAAAATCCCCTGCCCCTCTCGGACTTTCCGTCCATCTATGAGAAGAACCTGGGCATCCTCGCCCTGGGGACTGTCGTTACATGACCAAGAACAGGCGCAGCTTTCGGGCTGCGCCTGTTTGACTTTACATCCCTGTGAAACGCGCCGAAAAGCCTCAAGGATGCAACCGTTAGTTGAAATAGTCCAAAAGCGCCTCCGTTGTATTCAACTGTTCTTTGCGGTATAATTCAACCAGAAGAACGAAAGGACGGTGCTTTACATGGCAAATGAACTGAGCGAGCGGATCGTCGCTCTACGAAAAGAGCGCGGACTCACCCAGGAGCAGCTGGGAAACATGGTGGGCGTATCCGCCCAGGCCGTGAGCAAATGGGAGAAGGGCGGCACGCCGGATGTGGAGCTGCTGCCGGTGCTGTCACGGCAGTTGGGCGTGACTATCGACGCCCTCTTTGGTATGGAGGGCGGGGAGAAGGAGGACCCGGCGGAGGCAGTGGGCCGGTGGCTGCGGGGGTTTCCCGCCAAGGAACGGCTGGATCAGTTCTGCCGGCTGGTTTGGTCCTCCAGAGAGCACTTCATATCAGATGAGTTCGGTGAGATCAACCTGCCCAGATGGGGCTATCTTGATTCCTGCCAGATCGCCTCCGGCGACGGTACATATCAGCTTATGCTTTCGCAAATCGCGGTGGAGGGCGGCATTCTCTTTGACGTTCACGCCGAGGACCTGTCCTTCGTGACGCTCTGGCCAAGGCCCAAGGACGGCTGGGCGAAGTGGCTTGCGCCGAAGGAGGAATACCGGCAGCTCTTTGGGCTTTTGGCAAAGCCGGGTTGCCTGGAGCTGGTGGAGTACATCTATAACCGGAAAATAGGCTGGTTCTCTGCAAGCGTCGTGACGAAGCATCTGCAAATGGCGCGGGAGGACGTGGAGAAGCTGCTTAAGGCGCTTGCGGAGTTGGAGCTGGTATCCTCCATGGAGCTTGAGCTGGAGGAGGGCGACACCAAAGTCTATGAGGTGTCAGAGCCCTGGAAGCTGATCCCTTTCCTGATGCTCGCCCGGACGCTGATGCAGTCCGAGTCAAACTATCTGCGGCTGTACACCCCGCTACCGCTCTTCGGGCCGGGGGAAAAATGGGAAGATGGGAAAAAAGAAATCTCGAAATGACATGATGATAGAAAGGAGCAGTAAAAATGCGTTATTATTTGAAAAAATATTGGGTTGCCAATCTTTTGGCAATCCTGCCGGGGCTTGTGGTGTGCGCCCTGGATGTCGGAAACGATCTTTTGATGATGCGGGCCTTTGAGGGCATTATAGACCGCGATCTGAGGGATTTTATCTTTTGGATGTTGCTGATGGTGGGCGCCTGGGTCCTCCTTTTGTGGACCGGCAGTCTACGGGACTATTTCCAGGCCCGCGCCATCAGGGCTATGAATAACGCGGTCCGCAGGGACATAGCGGCGACGCTGCTTCATAAGTCCCATGTGGAGTTCCACGGGAAAGACACGGGGGAATACCTCTCATGGTTCACCAACGATGTAAATCAGATGGAGGATCTTGCATGGGCTCCCTTCTATCAGTGTGTGGATCACGCGGCGACCGCCATCTTCTGCGTCGCCGCTCTGCTGACGCTCCACTGGTCGCTGCTGGCAGCGGCGCTGGTCAACGCGGCCGTCATGCTGCTTGCCCCACAGTTTTTCACCAAGCGCATGGAGAAGCTGGGCAGATCCTGTGAGACGGAGCAGGCTAAGGCCACCGGAAAGCTGAAGGATATTTTGTCCGGCTTCGATGTCCTGCGCTCCTTTGGCCGGGAACAGCGCTTCCGTCAAGGCGCGGAGGCCGCCAGTGAACAGATAGAAAAACCCAGGTTCAGGTTGAGAACTGTGAAGGCCTTCATAACCGCCGGATTTGGCTGCGTAAATGTAGGCTGCCAGATACTGATCAATCTATTGATCGGCTTGCTGTCCATCCGGGGCGTGATCCTTCAGGGCGCCCTGATGGGTGGGGGAAATCTAGTCGGAGGTCTCTCCAACAGCGTCGGCAGCCTGGCTCAGTACCTGCTGTCCTTCTCTACCACAAAGCCCTACTTTGATAAAATTACTGAACACGGCGAAAGGATTCAGGACGAGGAAAGCGGCGGCCTGCCGGAGATCCGCCAGGGTATCACCGTACAAGGCCTGAGCTTCCAATACGATGAGAAGCCCGTCCTCGACGGCCTGTCCCTCAGCTTCAAAAAGGGCGGCAAGTACGCCCTGACCGGTCCCTCCGGCTGCGGCAAGTCCACGCTTTTGAAGCTTCTCTTGGGCTGGCTGCCGGACTATAAAGGCGCCATCCGTTTTGACGGCGCGGACGCCCATGAGTTCACGCCGGAGCAACTCCAGCAGCAGATGAGCTACATCGAGCAGAACGTGTTCCTGTTCAACACAACGATCCGCGACAACATCACCTTGGGAGAGAATTTCACCGATGCGCAAATGGAAAAGGCCCTGCGGGACAGCGCCCTCGCGGGGGACCTGGCCGCCATGCCGGAGGGCCTGGACACCCCGGTGGGCGAGGACGGCAGCGATCTCTCCGGCGGGCAGAAGCAGCGGGTGGCTATCGCCAGGGCGCTGATCCATGACTGCTCCGTCCTTCTTGTGGACGAGGGCACCAGCGCCCTGGACCAGAAGAATGCGGGCATCGTGGAGGAAAGCCTGCTTGCAAACCCGGAGCTGACGCTGATCCTGGTCAGCCACCACCTGACCCCGGAGAGAAAGGCACAGTTTACCCAAGTGTACGACCTCCAGCCCGTGCCGCCCCATCAACAGGCGGCGTGAGTCCCATAAAGAGAAAGACAGGCTGCTTTTTGCCTGTCTTTCTCTGCACCCGTTTTTCGGGTGCTTATTTTATTATGCTATTATGTATCAGACTTCCCGTTCTGCTTTTTGAGCTCGTCCAGGATCTCCGCCAGCAGCTCTTCCGTGGTGGGCGCAGGGGGCGCTTCCTCCTCCGCGGCGGCCTCTTCCTCGGCTTCCTTGCGCTCAAAGAGCCGGTGGGCGTTGTTCATGGCCTTGATGAGCAGGAAGACCACCAGCGCGATCAGCAGAAAGTCGATGATCGTGCCCAGCAGGGTGCCGAAGCCCAGCACGATGGCCTCCCGGGCCACGCTGCCGTCCGGATTCAGCTCCGCCTGCCGGACCACGAGGTTCAGCACGCTCATGTCCCGCGTGCCGCAGATCCAACTGATGAAGGGCATGAGCAGATCGTTGACCAGGGAGGTGCTGATCTTGCCGAAGGCGCCGCCGATGATGACGCCGATGGCCATGTCGATCACATTTCCCCGCATGACGAAGGTCTTGAATTCTTCGACCCAGGCTTTTCCTTTTTTCATGTCTTTTCTCCTTTATTTCTTCGGTGTGAGCAGCTTTTTGCCACCCATGTAGGGCCACAGGACTTCGGGGATGGTGACGCTGCCGTCGGCCTGGAGATGGTTTTCCAGGAAGGCAATGAGCATCCGGGGCGGGGCCACCACGGTGTTGTTCAGGGTGTGTGGCAGATAGCGCTTGCCGTCGGCGCCCTTGACCCGCATCCGCAGGCGCCGCGCCTGGGCGTCGCCCAGGTTGGAGCAGGAGCAGACCTCGAAGTACTTCTTTTGCCGGGGGGACCAGGCCTCAATGTCGCAGGACTTGACCTTCAGATCCGCCAGATCGCCGGAGCAGCACTCCAGCTGCCGCACGGGGATCTCCAGGCTCAGGAAGAGCTCCACGGAATAGCGCCACATCTTCTCGTACCAGGCCATGGAGTCCTCGGGCTTGCAGATCACGATCATCTCCTGCTTTTCAAATTGGTGGATCCGGTAGACGCCCCGCTCCTCGATCCCGTGAGCGCCCTTCTCCTTGCGGAAGCAGGGGGAGTAGCTGGTGAGGGTCAGGGGCAGCGTCTCCTCGGGCAGCATCTGGTCGATGAAGCGGCCGATCATGGAGTGCTCGGAGGTGCCGATCAGATACAGGTCCTCCCCCTCGATCTTGTACATCATGGCGTCCATGTCCGTCTGGCTCATGACGCCCTCCACCACGTTGCCGTGGATCATGAAGGGGGGGATGCAGTAGGTGAAGCCCTTGTCGATCATGAAGTCCCGGGCGTAGGCCAGCACCGCCGAGTGCAGCCGGGCCACGTCGCCCAGTAGATAGTAAAAGCCGTTGCCGGAGACCCGGCCCGCCGCGTCCATATCGATGCCGCTGAGGCTGGCCATGATGTCCGTGTGGTAGGGGATGTCAAAGTCCGGGACCTTGGGCTCGCCGAAGCGCTGTACCTCCACGTTGGCACTGTCGTCCGGGCCGATGGGCACGGAGGGGTCGATGATGTTGGGGATCTGGAGCATCACGGCGTGGAGCTCCGCCTCGTACTGGTCCTCCAGCTTCTCAAGCTCCGCCATGCGCTCGGCCTTGGCGGTCACCTGGGCCTTGATGGTCTCCGCCTCGGCGGCCTTGGAGGGGTCCTTTTTGGCCTGGCCCATGAGCATGCCGATCTGCTTGGAGAGCTTGTTGCGCTCGGCTCGAAGGCCGTCCGCCTCGGTGAGCGCCGCCCGGTAGGCCGCGTCCAGACGCAGGGCTTCGTCCACCAAGGGCAGCTTCTGCTCCTGGAACTTCTTCCGGATGTTCTCCCGGACCGCTTCCGGGTTCTCCCGGACAAACTTTATATCCAGCATCTTATTTTCCTCCCTGTATCTTCCTCAGCGCCTCGATCAGGACCTCCCTGTCGTCCGCGCCGTAGTATTCCAATTCGATCTTCCCCGTGCGCTTACCCTCGGTCAGGCGCACCCTCCGGCCCAACTGCCGGGTCAGCTCCTCGGAGACCTCTTTCGCGTAGTCCACCCGGAGCGCCGGGACCGGCTCCTCCGGCAGGGCCTCCTCTTTGGCGAGCCGCGCGGCCAGCTGCTCCGTCTTTCGGACGGAGAGCCCCCGGTCGATCACCTGCCGGGCCGCTGAAAGCTGCTTTTCTTCGTCCCCGATGGGGATCAGCGCCCTTGCGTGGCCCGCGGAGAGGCTCCCCTCCTCCACCAGCTTCAAAACCGGGGCGGAGAGATTCAAAAGCCGCAGGGCGTTGGTCACCGCCGGGCGGGACCTGCCCACGCTTCTGGCCGTCTCCTCCTGGGTCAGGCCGTAGTCCTTCATGAGGGTCTGATAGCCTCGGGCCTCCTCGATGGGGTTCAGGTCCTCCCGCTGGAGGTTTTCCACCAGAGCCAGCTCCGCCGTGCGCCGGTCGTCCGCCTGGATGACCCGGACGGGGATCTCCGTCAGCCCCGCCAGACGGGAGGCCCGCCAGCGGCGCTCGCCGGCCACGATCTGGTAATAGCCGGAGGGCAGCTTGCGCACCACCACCGGCTGGATGAGCCCATACTGCTCGATAGACGCGGCCAGCTCCTGCAGGGCCTCCTCCTCGAAGCGCTCCCGGGGCTGGTCCTCCCGGGGCTCGATCTTCCGGACGGGCAGGGTCAGCAGCTGGTCCTCCGCCTCGTCCTCCTCATAGCCCCCCGCCGCGAACAGGGCGTCCAGGCCCAGGCCCAGGCCCTTCTTTTCCTTTGCCGCCATGCTTCCTCCTTATTCTCCCCGGCAGCGCCGGTCAAATTCCTCCGCTAGGGCCATATAGGCCCGGCTGCCCTTGTTGGACCGGTCGTACTCCACGCCGGGGACGCCGTGGCTGGGCGCCTCGGACAGGCGCACGCTCCGGGGGATCACCGTGTTATACACCTTGTCCCCCAGGACCCGGCGCAGCTCGTTTGCCACCTGGAGGGTCAGATTGGCCCGGGCGTCGTACATGGTCAGGACGATACCCTCCACCTGGAGCCGCCGGTTCAGCCGCTTGCTGCACATTTTGATGCTGGTCATCAGGTCCACGATGCCCTCCAGCGCGTAGTACTCGCACTGCATGGGGACAAGAACGCTGTCCGCCGCCACCAGGGCGTTGACGGTCAGCAGCTCCAGAGAGGGCGGGCAGTCCAGGAAGATGTAGTCATAGTCGCTGTACAGGGGCAGCAGGGCCTCCTTCAGCACGAATTCCCGCCGCTCCTCCTGGATGAGCTCCACGGACGCCGCCGCCAGCTCCTTGCCGGTGGGGATCAGGTCCCCGTAGGGGCTGCGCTCCACGCAGTCGATAGCCTGGGCCCCGTTGATCATCATGTCGTACACGTTGGGCCGCCGGCTTTTGGAAACGCCCATGCCGGAGCTGGCGTTGCCCTGGGGGTCTGTGTCCACCAGAAGGACCTGCTTGCCCAACCGGTGCAGGGCGGCGCAGAGATTCACGCAGGTGGTGGTCTTGCCCACGCCGCCCTTTTGATTGGCCACTGCGATGATCTTCGCCATGCTGTCCCTCCTCTGCCCGGCTTTCCTCCGGCACGCTGAGTATTATAACAGCTTGGTCCGCGCTTTTCAATGGGGATTTTCGATGTTTCACGTGAAACTACGTCGGTGCAAGCTCCTTAAGGTTTCACGTGAAACATTCTTCAAGTCTTTCAGCCTATCAGCATATCAATATCCTCCACGGTCAGGTCTTCATGGAGGGCCAGGTTCACCCCGTAGCCGATCAGGCGCCCCGCTGTGCGCACGGCGCTGTCGATATCCCGGGGCGTGACGAACATGGCGGCCAGGCCCGGCTCGTTGGAGAGGCCGGCGGCGTCCACCACCGTGGGCACCCCGATCGCCACCACCGGGACCCCCAGGGTCTCCCGGTTCAGGGCCTGCCGGTCGTTGCCTACGCCGGAGCCGGGAGAGATGCCGGTGCTGCAGATCTGGACGCAGCGGCAGAGCCGGTCCAGCTCCGCCCCGGCCAAGGCGTCAATGGCCAGCACCAGGTCCGGCCGCAGCTCCCGGCACAGGGTCCGGATCTGGAGAGCGCTCTCCATACCCGTGGTACCCAGGACGCCGGTCCGGCAGAGGGCCGTGGGGCGGAAGGAGGAAAAGGTCTCCGGGTCGCTCCGTTTCAGATGGCGGGTCACCAGGATGTTGGAGGCGGCCAGGGAGCCCAGGGCGTCCGGTGTGATGTCCGGGTTGCCCAGGGCGGCGATCAGGACGCAGGACTCCTTCTCCAAAGGGGCGCAGCGCCCGATCAGCCGGGCCAGAGCCTCCGCCGCCCGGGGGAAGGCCTCCGCGCCCCGCTCAAAGCGCCCCTCCAAGTTCAGGGTGAAATACAGGCCCTCCGGCTTTCCCAGGGCCTGGGCGCCCTGCCGGTCCAGGACCTCCACCTCCGTCACCGGCAGGCCGGACAGCCGGTATTCCCGGGCCCGAACGCCCGGGAGGCTGCTGTCCGCCGCGCCCGCGGCCGCTCTCTGGCGGGCCTCGGAAGCTAAGTCAGTTCTGCCAAATCTTACCATATCTTGTCGCTCCTTTGCTTTTGATTTCTATATGTTGTATTATTTTTCCCGCAAACGGGGACTATGAGTACAAGGGGGAAAATTCTCAGCTTTTTTCTGAAAAAATGCTTGATTTTTAGCCTTCTGTTTGCTATAATCACAAAATGCGGGTTACCGTAAACACAATTTTGTAGGAGGAGGTGGCAAAGTACGCATGGCCAACATTAAGTCTTCCGCCAAGAGAGATCTCAAGTCCAAAGAGCTCAGAGCCAAGAACCGCGCCGATAAGACCGAGCTTAAGACCATGATGAAGAAATTTGACGCTGCTGTCGCCGGGGGCGACCGCGAGACAGCCGTCAGTGCCTATAAAGTTGCTGTTAAAACTGTTGACCGCGCTGCCGGCAAGGGCCTGCTGCACAAGAACAACGCAGCACACAAGAAGTCCGCGATGGCCGGTAAGCTCAATAAGATGGCGTAATATGCAACGTACAAGGGGCGCAGAGATGCGCCCCTTGGGCATTACGGGAAACCTTTGCTGTAAGGTCACCATGCCGCGCAAGCGCGGCATGGTCGACCGTCAGCAAACGTTTCCCTTCTCAAAACCAAAGCGTGCGCTTTGGTTTTGTATGGAACGGGGCAGGATTTTTTCTGTTCCTTCATGACTTTTACAAGTCGTTGTACGGTAAGAGGTCTCGGATATGGATAAGAAATTGATGCTGATCGTAAATCCGGCCGCGGGGAAGGGCGGGTACAAGCTGAACTTCGGCGAGGCGATGAACACCCTGGCAAAGGGCGGCTGCCGGCCCACGCTGTTCTTCACCGCCGGCCGGGGGGAAGCCACCCGCTTTGCCGCTCAGTACGCCTCCGAATATGACGTCGTGGCCTGCGTCGGCGGAGACGGCACCCTCAGCGAGGTCATCTCCGGCTTGATGCAGCTGAAAAATCCGCCCCCGCTGGGCTATATCCCCATGGGCACGGCCAACGACGTGGCCACTACCCTGGACCTGCCCAAGAACGACACCGTGGGCGCGGCCAAGCGGATCCTCTACGGAGTGCCCCACCCCTTTGACGTGGGGGGCTTCGGGGATGCCCAATATTTTGCCTATATCGCCGCCTTCGGCGCTTTCACCGAGGCCAGCTACGCCACCCCCCAGAACCAGAAGCGGGCCCTGGGCCACCTGGCCTATGTGATCCAGGGGGCGTCCCAGCTGGGGAAGATCGAGCCCATCCACACCCGGGTCGAGTACGACGACGGGGTCATCGAGGAGGATCTGCTCTACGGCAGCATGTCCAATTCCACCTCGGTCGCTGGGATCGTCCGCCTGCCGGAGACCCTGGTCAGCCTGGGGGACGGCATGTCTGAGCTGGTACTGGTCAAGACCCCGCTGAATATAGAGGATCTGCGGGATATCGCCGCCAGCGTCCTCACCCAGCGCTACGACAGCGGCGGCCTGACCATCCTGCACACCAAGAAGGCCCGCTTCCATTTCGACAAGCCCGTGGCCTGGACCCGGGACGGGGAGGCCGGCGGCGAGGTGACGGATATCGAGCTGCGCAACTACCAGGCCGCCATCAACTTTATCTTTTGAAAAATGAGGGATCGCATATGAAAAGGCAGAGAATTTCCGGTATTTTCGCTTCTCCCGAGAGCTTCGGCGGGCAGGAGCTCACCGTCTGTGGCTGGGTCCGCACCGTGCGGGACATGAAGAACTTCGGCTTCATCGAGCTCAACGACGGCAGCTGCTTTAAGTCCCTGCAGGTGGTCTTCGCCCGGGAGAGCCTGGCAAATTACGACGAGATCGCCCGGCTCAACGTGGGCGCGGCGCTGATCGTCCGGGGCACGCTGGAGCTGACCCCGGAGGCCAAGCAGCCCTTTGAGCTGAAGGCGGCGGAGATCGCCGTGGAGGGCCTCTCCACGCCGGACTATCCCCTCCAGAAAAAGCGGCACAGTGTGGAATTTCTGCGGACCATCCAGCATCTGCGGCCCCGCACCAACCTCTTCTCTGCCGTGTTCCGGGTGCGGAGCGTGGCGGCCCAGGCCATCCATGAGTTTTTCCAGGGCCGGGGCTTTGTGTACGTGCATACGCCCATCATCACCGGCTCCGACTGCGAGGGCGCCGGGGAGATGTTCCGGGTCACCACCCTGGATCTGAACGATCCTCCCCGGAAAGAGGACGGAACCGTGGACGACAGCAAGGACTTCTTTGGCAAGGTCACCAGCCTGACCGTCTCCGGCCAGCTCAACTGCGAGAACTTCGCCATGGCCTTTGGCGACGTGTACACCTTCGGCCCCACCTTCCGGGCGGAGGTCTCCTATACCCAGCGCCACGCGGCGGAGTTCTGGATGATCGAGCCGGAGATCGCCTTTGCCGATCTGGAGGACGATATGGAGCTGGCCGAGGCCATGGTCAAGTTCGTCATCCGCCGGGTCTTTGAGCGCTGCCCCCAGGAGATGGCCTTCTTCAACTCCTTTGTGGACAAGGGTCTGGTGGAGCGGCTGGAGAACGTGGCCAACAACGAGTTCGGCCGCATTACCTACACCGAGGCCGTGGACATCCTCCAGAAGAGCGGCAAAAAATTTGACTATCCCGTTCGCTGGGGCGTGGATCTGCAGACGGAGCACGAGCGCTATCTGACCGAGGAGGTCTTCAAAAAGCCCATTTTCGTCACCGATTATCCCAAGGAGATCAAGGCCTTCTATATGCGCCTCAACGACGACGGAAAGACCGTGGCCGCGGCGGACTGCCTGGTGCCCGGCATCGGGGAGATCATCGGCGGCAGCCAGCGCGAGGAGCGGCTGGAGGTGCTCCAGGCCCGCATGGCCGAGCTGGGGCTCAAGGAGGAGGACTACTGGTGGTATCTGGACCTGCGCCGCTACGGCAGCTGCCGGCACGCGGGCTTCGGCCTGGGCTTTGAGCGGCTGGTCATGTACCTGACCGGCGTCTCCAACATCCGGGACGTGGAGCTCCATCCCCGGACTACAGGAAATGCAGACTTTTAAGAAAACACATGAAAGAGGGCCTTTTAAGGCCCTTTTTCCGTAAGAGTGAGGAGGCCGCTATGCACACGAAAGGGAAAAAGAAGAATCCGGTCCGGGCCTTCTTTCTCGTTCTGCTGCTCCTGGCGCTGCTGGCCGGGGCGGCTGTGGGCGGTCTGTACGGGCTGAAGCTTCACCGGCTCGGCAAAGCTTTGCCGCCGGAGGAGGTCTTTTCCTCTGTCGTGGAGACGCTCCGGGCCCCGGCGGCGGAGACCGCCTGGGGGCAGCTGGTCTCTGAAAAGGCGGAAGATCTGCGCTCCCTGCGCGCCGGTTCCGTTGAGGAGAAGGGGCGCTGGGCCTGCACCATGCCCCTGGAGCTGCGCTATCTGGACGGGGACAAGCTGGCCCAGGGGCTGGAGGAGCAGGTCTCCGAACTGCTGACTCAGGCGGCACAGGCCGCCCGGCGGCCGGACGAGGTCTATACCGATACGCTTGCCTTTAAAGAGGAGCTCAGCGCCGCCGCCTTTGAGCAGGCGCTGACGGCCCGGCTGAAGGAGGCGGGGGCCTGCCTCTCCAGCCTGAGCATGACTCTGCGCTTTTCCTTCCAGGGAGACGCCTGGGTCCTGGACAACCGGGAGGAGCTGGAGACTCTGTTTCTCTCCTGCGCCGCCGATTGGGACGCTTTCACCCGGACGCTCTATGAGGCGGCTGTGGACGGGACCGCTTATGTCCCCGTCCACTACAAGATCGATGAGGACGCTCTGGCCGGGCCCGTCCCGGACGAGAGCGGCTTTTTAGAGACCCAGGACCCGGCGGAGATCCAGGCTCTGCTGGAGATGCCCCAGGCCAAGGCCCTCATCGGGGACCAGAGCCTTGCCTGGAATAAGGACCTCGCCTTTCTGCCCGGCAGCAGCCTCTACTGTTATCTGGACGAGAGCCTGCTGGTGCTGGTCTGGCAGGAGGAGACTTCCCGGGCGGTGGGCACCTATTCGGAGGTCTTTATCGCCGACGGCTCCCAACTCCGGCGCCGGATCGCCGGGGACGCCTTTGAGGACTTCAATTTTGAGACCACCTCCGCCTTCGCGGCCAAGACCAACGCCGTGCTGGCCCTGGGCGGGGACTACTACCACCACGGCCGCTCCTGCGGCATCGTCGTGTACCAGAGGGACATCTACCGCTTCCACCCCTACAACTGCGACACCTGTTACATCACCGCCGATGGGGATATGCTCTTCTCCTATCTGGGCGCCTTCGACAGTCAGGAGGAGGCCCAGCGCTTTGTGGAGGAAAATGACGTGGTCTTCTCTCTGTGCTTTGGTCCGGTACTCATCGATAATGGACAGGATGTGACCCCGGCAAACTACCCCTGGGGCGAGGTCAACAGCGAATATGCCCGCAGTGTTCTGGGCATGCTGGGCGAAAAGCACTACCTCACCATCAACATCAACTGCCAAATGCCGGACTACTACTATCTGGTGACCCTCCGCCAGGCCGCGGACGCGGCGATCGCCAAGGGCTGCGTCAAGGCCTATGCCCTGGACGGGGGGCAGACCGCCACCACGGTCTTTCACGGGCAGCTGATCAATCCGGTCCAGTTCGGCTGGGAGAAGCAGATCAGCGACGTGATCTACTTCGCCAGCGCCATTCCAAACGAATAGCGGCCGGTAAAAACAAGAACTCATTTCTCTTTACAGGGGGGATCCTTCTTGCAAGAACCAAGCAGCCAGTACAACAAATTGTTGTCTTTCGTAGATCTGTTCCGCCTGGAGACGGTCTTCTCCTCCCTCTGGGCCTATTTGAAGAAGCATAAGGCCGTTCTCTTTGCCTCCTTTCTGTCTGCCGGAATGGCTTATATGTTTCTCTTCACCAACAAGCTGGTCAATCATGACGACATTCTCGCCCTTTTCGATTTAGGCACGGGGATCTCCTCCGGCAGATGGATGATCGACCTGCTCGCGAAGCTCACGATCACCGGGTCTATGCCCTGGCTGAACGGCGTCACGGCAGTCTTTCTTCTGGCTCTGGCAAACTGCGCCCTTGTGGATCTGTTGGAGATCAAGAGTCCCTTCCTTCAGATCCTTTTGTCCGCCGCGATGATGGTTTTCCCCGGCCAGATGGACGTGTTCTGCTACATGTTTACCAGCACGGCCTACGCCCTGGCACAGCTCTTTTCCGTCCTGGCCGTTTTCTTTTACCGGAGGGGCGGAAAGGCCGGATCCTCTGCCGGGGTCCTCTTTGCCGTTCTCTCGCTGGGGATCTACCAGTCCTACATAGCGCTGAGCTCTTCTCTCCTGCTCCTGCTGCTGATAAAAGACTTGGCGGAGAATGAAAAAAGCGGCGGGCAGATCTTTCTGGATGGGCTGAAAAGCCTCTTCTTCCTGCTCGTAACGGCGGCCGTCTACTTTGCTCTGACGGAGCTGTTCTTCGTCGTTTTTCACAGCGCTTTCAATACCTATGGGAGCGATATGGAGGCGAAGCTCAGCTTTTTTGGGAGGATCATCGCGGCCTACGGCGGCTTTATAGAGATCTTCTCCAAAAACCGCATGGGGCTTATCAATAACCCTTACTCGGCCCTCGCTCACCTTCTCTGCGCCCTCTTTCTTCTGCTCTGGTCCCTCTGGCTTCTGTTTCGCTTCCGGGATTGGAAGAAGGGCCTTCTCTTGCTGCTCTGTCTGGCGCTTCTGCCCCTGAGCATGAACGCCATGTTTCTCTTCTTTGAAGGCGACAGCATCCGGGCGATGATGTCCTTTGGCTTCACCGGCTTCTACGCCTTCATCGCGCTGGCGGCGGAGCATATCATAGAAGAGGGGCTTGTCAGAACGCTCTCCCGGCAGCTGCTGCTCTGGATGCTCACCCTCATCATCGTCAACAATGTCTGCGTCCTTAACCGCACCTCTCTGATGATGCACCTGGCCTATGAAAACGCCTATTCCTTCTTTACCACGGTTTTATCCGATATTTTCGCGAATCCCTCTTTTGACGAGAACTGCAAGATCGCTCTGATCGGTTATACCGATACCTTTACCTATCCCCTCAACGAGGTGGGGGACACAAATGTGCAGGGCGCGCTGAAAAGCCTGAAGAACGTCTACTCCCGCACTGCCTTTATTCAGTATTACCTGGGTTTCTTTGACCAATACGCCGACGAGCAGGAGCAGTGGAACATCGTTCAGACAGACGAGTTTAAAGAAATGCCTCTTTATCCGTATTACGGCTCTGTCCGCCGTATTGGGGACTATATGGTCGTGAAGCTGGGCGAGACGCCGGTCCCCGGCATATAAGCGTCAGAACATCACCGCCCGCCGGTGTGGCAGCTTTCAGGCCGCTCACACGGTTTTGCGGTGATGTCCTTCTTTATTCGATCTCTACTATATTAAATTTATATCTTCTTTTTTTACTTGCAAATATGCCTACTGTTTGTTATAATAAATCAGTTAGAAAGTTCTTCATTGTGTGAGGTTTTCAACAGATGAATTCGCTCAGAGATATATGGAATGAGATCTTGAAGATCCTCTCCACCCAGCTGACGCCGACGGCTATCACCACCTGGTTTTCCGACTGTGAGCCGGTGGAGGTGGAGGACTGCCGCCTGGTTTTGCACACCACGACGGATTTCAAGCGCAGCATCATCATGTCCCGCTTCGCGGACACCATCAAGGCCGCCCTGTATGAGCTCTTCTCCTGCGACTTTGAGCTGACCGTTCTGGCCGGGGACGAGATCAACGAGTACACATCCTCCAAGAAGGAGGAGGACAACGCCCTGCCTGAGATGGCCGGCTACACCTTCGACCGCTTCATCGTTGGAAACTCTAACAAATTCGCCCACGCCGCCGCGGTGGCCGTGGCGGAAAATCCCGGAAAGAACTACAATCCCCTGTTTATCTACGGCAACTCCGGCCTGGGCAAGACCCATCTGCTGCTGGCCATCGGCCAGGCGATCCATGAACGGGACGCGGCGAAAAAAATCGCCTACATCAAGGGCGACGAGTTCACCAACCAACTGGTCAAATCCATCAAGGACGGGACCGCCGAGGAGTTTCGGACCAAGTACCGGAACGTGGACCTGTTTTTAGTGGACGATATCCAGTTCATCGCCGGCAAGCAGCAGACCCAGAACGAGTTCTTCCACACCTTCAACAACATCTATGAGGCCGGGCACCAAATCGTCATCACCTCCGACCGGACGCCGCTGGAGATGTCCCTGCTGGACGACCGGCTGCGCACCCGCTTCGAGGGCGGGCTCATGGCGGATATCCAGCCGCCGGATCTGGAGACCCGGATGGCCATCATCCGCAACAAGGCCGCCCAGCTGGGCCTGCTCCTGTCGGACGAGGCGGTGGAGTACATCGCCGAGAGCATCACTGCTAATATCCGGCAGCTGGAGGGCGTCATCAAGCGCCTGACGGCCTATAAGGAGATTTTGGACGACGTGATCACCATCGACTCTGTGAAGAGAGCCATCAAGGACGTGATCCGCACCGGGACCTATATTCCCACGCCGGAGAGCATCATCCGGGAGACAGCCCGTTACTACTCCCTGAAGGAGGAGGACCTGCGCGGGCAGAACCGCTCCAAAAATACCGCCATGGCCCGGCAGGTCTCTATGTACCTGATGCGCTCGCTGACCAATCTCTCCTTAAAGGACATCGGCGCCCAGTACGGGGGCCGGGATCATACCACCGTCCTCAGCTCCATCCGGAAGGTAGAGGACCTGCTGCGCACCGACCCCTCCATGGCCGGTACCGTGCGGGACATCACCTCCAACATCAATTCCGTCTGACCCACGTCTCCACATTTCAACAGCGGGTGGAAAACTTCGCCTGTGGGCATTTTTTCAAAACCTCCGCCTGTTGAAAACCGCGGAAAAAAGCCACAAAAAGTTCCACAGGCAAAAGCCCGCCGTTTCCGGCGTTTTTTCCCCTTTTCCACAAAATTTTTTTCTACTACTACCGTTACTAAAAATTAAGAAAAAGATAGATGACAGAAAGCTACCTTTTATCCGGGAGGGAAAGATATGAAATTCAACAGCGAAAAGTACCTGCTCCAAGCCGCCTGCGCCGTCGCTTCCAGAGCCGCCGCCTCCAAGAGCCCTATCCCCGCGCTGGAGGGCATTTTGATCCAGGCCGGCGCCGAGGTGAGACTGACCGGCTATGACCTGAAGGAGGGCATTTATACGCGCCTGCAGGAGGCCCAGGTAGAAGAGCCCGGCTCCGTCGTGGTAGGCGCCCGCTTCTTCGGCGAGATGATGCGCCGCATGCCGGACGGGATCGTCACCGTCTCCTCCGACAACGATCTGAACGTCAGCGTCCAGTGCGGCAAGAGCGAATTCCACTTCATGGGCATCAGCGCGGACGACTATCCGGAGATGCCCGCCGTGGACCAGCTCAACGCGATCGCCCTGCCGGCCAAGATCCTTAAGAGCATGATCAACCAGACCATCTTCGCCGTGTCGGACAACGACGTAAGGCCCATCTACACCGGCACCCTGTTTGAGATCGAGGGGGACGAGCTGACCCTGGTCTCTGTGGACGGCTACCGCCTGGCCAAGCGCAGCGAAAAGCTGGACAGCGCCAAGATGGAAAATTGCAGCTTCGTGGTCCCCGGCGCCGCTCTGTCGGATATCGAGCGCATCTGCGGCGATAACGACGAGGAGGTCAAGATCTCCGTGGGCGCAAAGCACATCTCCTTCTCTATCGGGGAGACGGTGGTCATCTCCCGGCGTCTGGAAGGGGAATTTCTCAACTACAGGCGCTCCATCCCCGAAAATTTCCGCACCATCGTCCAGGTGGAGCGGACAGAGTTCATGTCCACCATCGACCGGGTGTCCCTGATCGTCAGCGAGAAGAACAGCAGTCCCGTGAGGATGATCTTCGGCGACGGCATGATCGACTGCGTCTGCGTGACTCCCATCGGCAAGGCGGAGGACGTCTGCACCTGCGAGGGCAGCGGAAACGGGCTGGAGATCGGCTTTAACGACCGGTACCTGACCGACGCGCTGAAGGCGGCCGGGAAGGACAAGCTGCTGGTCTGCCTGAACACCGCCTCCTCTCCCTGCATCATCAAGGCGGCTGACGGCACGGAGGCCTTCACCTATATGATCCTGCCCGTCCGTCTGCGGGCCGGCGACTGAGGATAAGATGGAAAGAATAAAGATAGAGACGGAATTTATCAAGCTGGAGTCGCTGCTCAAATTCGCGGCCCTGGTGGGGACCGGGGGCGAGGCAAAGGCCGCCATCCAGGAGGGCCTGGTGAAGGTCAACGGCCAGGTCTGCACCATGCGGGGCAAGAAGCTCCTTCCCGGGGACCGGGTGGAGTTCGCCGGGTCTCTGGTGGAAGTGGAATAGGATGAAGGTCCTGAAAATAGCCCTCAACGGCTTTCGGAACTACGAGTGGGAGACGGTGGAGTTTGACGGCGGGATCAACGTCATCACCGGCCGGAACGCCCAGGGAAAGACCAATCTTTTGGAGAGCGTCTACCTGCTCTCCACCGGGCGCAGCTTCCGCACCCGGACGGACAGGGAACTGGTGGGCTTCGGCTTTTCCTCCGGGCAGATCCTGGCCCGGGCGGAGAGCCACGGCCGGGAGCACGATATCGACATCAGCCTCCGGCCAGGACAACCGAAGAAGATCCTGGTCAACGGCGTGAAGAAAAACCGGACGGAGCTCTCTGAGCTTTTAAACGCCGTACTCTTCTGCCCGGACGACCTGAACCTGATCAAAGAGGGGGCCGCTGTCCGGCGCCGGCTTCTGGACGAGGCCATCAGCCAGATCCGGCCCCGCTACGCGGAGCTCCTTTCGGAATTCAACCGGCTGTATGAGCACAAGACCCGCATTTTGAAGGACTGGCACGAAAAGCCCTCCATGCTGGACATGCTGGACGAGTTTTCCGACGGGATGTACCGCCTCTCCGCCCAGCTGATCCGCTACCGGGCCTCCTACGCGGCCCGGCTGGATCAGGAGGCCCCCGCCATCCATAGGGAGTTCTCCGGCAGCGGCGAGGAGCTGAGCATCCGCTACCGCACGGTCAGCACCGTGAAGGACCCCTTCGCCAGCGCCAAGGAGATCTATTACGATATCTGCGAGCACCACGAGAGCCACCGGCAGGCGGAGCTGGACAGCGGCCAGTGCCTGACCGGCGCCCACAAGGACGATCTGGAGATCGCTATCAACGGCGTCCCCGCCCGGAGCTTTGCCTCCCAAGGCCAGACCCGCACCGCCGCCCTGTCCATCAAGCTTGCCGAGCGGGAGATCATGCTCTCGGAGACGGGGGAATACCCCATCCTGCTGCTGGACGACGTGCTCTCGGAGCTGGACGAGAAGAGGCAGGAGTTCGTCCTCAATCGGATCGGCGGCGGCCAGACCCTCATCACCTGCTGTGAGGACGAGGGCATCTCCGGAAAAACAGGGGGAAAACTGCTGTTTGTGGAGAAGGGCAGGGTCCGCTGATGTATCTGCATCTGGGAAAAGGGACTGTTATCGACGATCGGGGGATCATCGGGATCTTCGATCTGGATATCTGCTCCCAGTCCCATCTGACAAGGAAATACCTGACTATGGCCGAGAAAAACGGCCAGGTCGTCAACGCGGCGGAGGATATTCCAAAATCCTTTGTGGTATGCAGGGAGAACGGACGCTCCGCCGTCTATTTGAGCCAAATGTCCGCCGCCACGCTGCTGCGGCGGGCGGAGCAAGGTTCACTTTAAATACTACCGTCTGGAGGAACTTATGTCCGATCAAATCGAAAAAGTCAGTCAGGAATACGACGCGTCACAGATCCAGGTCCTGGAGGGGCTGGAGGCCGTCCGGAAGCGCCCGGGCATGTATATCGGCTCCACCTCGTCCTCAGGCCTGCACCATCTGGTCTATGAGATCGTGGACAACTCCATCGATGAGGCCCTGGCCGGCTTCTGCACCGGGGTGAGCGTGACCGTCGAGGAGGGCGACATCGTCAAGGTCTCCGACAACGGCCGGGGCATCCCCGTGGATATCCAGGAGCAGACGGGAAAGTCCGCTCTGGAAGTGGTCTTCACCGTGCTGCACGCCGGCGGCAAGTTCGGCGGAGGAGGCTATAAGGTCTCCGGCGGCCTGCATGGCGTGGGCGCCTCGGTGGTCAACGCCCTGTCCGAGTGGCTGGAGGTCCAGGTCCATAAGGACGGCAAGATCTATCAGATGCGCTTCTCCCGGGGCGATATCACGGAGGAGATCCGCGTGGTGGGGGAGACAGACCGCACCGGGACCACCGTGCGCTTCAAGCCGGACCCGGAGATGTTCGACGACACGGTCTTCGACTACGACATCCTGCACACCCGTCTGCGGGAGCAGGCCTTTTTGAACGGTGGTCTGAGCATCGCCCTGATCGACCAGCGCCCCGGCAAGGAGCGGGCCGACGTGATGTGCTACGAGGGCGGCATCCGGGAGTTCGTCACCTATCTGAATAAGCACAAAACGCCCATCCACAGCGACGTGATCTATATCAGCGGCACCAAGGGCGACGCTATGGCGGAGATCGCCCTGCAGTATAACGACGGGTACAACGAGAATCTGGTCTCCTTCGCAAACGACATCCACACCCCCGAGGGCGGCATGCACGAGACCGGTTTCAAAACGGCTCTGACCCGGGTCATCAACGCCTACGGCGTCAAGACCAACGCCCTGAAGGGGGACGACAAGGTCTCCGGGGACGACGTGCGGGAGGGCATCTCCGCGGTCATCTCCGTGAAGCTGCCGGAGGCCCAGTTCGAGGGCCAGACCAAGCAGAAGCTGGGCAACGCCTATATCCGCACCCTGGTGGACAATCTGGTCAACGAGCAGCTGACAGAGTACTTTGAGGAGCACCCCCAGGCCGCCAAGACCATTCTGGAGAAGGCCATGATGGCCAACCGGGCCCGGGAGGCCGCCCGGAAGGCCCGGGAGTCCGTCCGCCGGAAGACCGGCCTGGAGGGCGGGCAGATGCCCGACAAGCTCCAGGACTGCAACGAGAGGGACCCCTCCCTCTGCGAGATCTACATCGTGGAGGGCGACTCTGCCGCCGGCTCCGCCATCCAGGGCCGGGACAGCCGCTTCCAGGCCATTCTGGCCATGTGGGGCAAGATGCTGAACGTGGAGAAAGCCCGGGCGGATAAGATCTACGGCAACGACAAGCTCTATCCCCTCATCGTGGCCCTGGGGGCCGGCATCGGGGACGAGTTCAATATCGACAAGCTCCGCTATCACAAGATCATCATCATGGCGGATGCGGACGTGGACGGGGCCCATATCCGGACCCTGCTGCTGACCTTCTTCTTCCGCTACATGCGCCCGCTCATCGAGAAGGGCTATGTGTACTCCGCTGTGCCGCCCCTCTTCAAGCTCACCCGGGGCAAGACCCAGCGGGTGGCCTATTCTGAGCCGGAGCGGGACAAAATCAGCGCCGAGCTGCGGGAGGGCAACCCCAACGCCAAGGTGGACATCTCCCGCTTCAAGGGCCTGGGCGAGATGGACCCCCACGAGCTCTGGGAGACCACCATGGACCCGGAGACTCGGACCCTGCGGCGCATCACCCTCAACGACGCCATCCAGGCCGACCAGGTCTTCACCGTGCTCATGGGCGAAGAGGTGGAGCCCCGGCGGGACTGGATCGAGCAGAACGCCAAGTACGTGGTGAACCTGGATATTTAACGGAGCGTAAGAGAAGATGGCACATAAAAGAGACTATTCCCCGGAGGACATCCGGTTTCCCAATCAGCATATCACCGAGTCAGAGCTGGTCAGCGAGATGCAGAACAGCTACATCGACTACGCCATGTCCGTCATCGTGGGCCGGGCCCTGCCCGACGTGCGGGACGGCCTGAAGCCGGTGCACCGCCGCATCCTCTACACCATGTACGAGGGCGGCCTGACCAGCGACAAGCCCTTTAAGAAGTCCGCCACCTGCGTGGGCGACGTGCTGGGCCACTACCACCCCCACGGGGACGCCAGCGTCTATGACGCCATGGTCCGCCTGGCCCAGGACTTCTCCATGCGATATATGCTGGTGGACGGCCACGGCAACTTCGGCTCCGTGGACGGGGACCCCCCGGCGGCCTACCGGTACACTGAGGCCCGCATGTCCAAGATCTGCAACGAGATGCTGCGGGATATCGACAAGGACACGGTGGACTGGGACCCCAACTTTGACGAGACGAGAAAAGAGCCCCGGGTCCTGACCAGCCGTTTCCCCAACCTGCTGGTCAACGGCTCCAGCGGCATCGCCGTGGGCATGGCCACCAATATCCCCCCTCACAACCTGAAGGAGGTCATCAACGCCTGTGTCTGCGTGCTGGACGATCCGGAGGCCACTCTCTCGGACCTGATGCAGCACATCTCCGGGCCGGACTTCCCCACCCGGGGCATCATCATGGGCCGCAGCGGCATCCGCCAGGCCTACGCCACCGGCCGGGGCAAGATCGTGGTCCGGGCCCGGACGGAATTTGAGGAATACGGCCAGAACCGGACCCGCATCATCGTCACCGAGCTGCCCTACCAGGTCAACAAGCGGCAGCTGATCAAGAACATCGCCGACCAGGTCCATGACAAGCGCCTGGAGGGCATCTCCGACCTGCGGGACGAGACGGACCGCAACGGCATGCGCATGGTCATTGAGCTGAAGAAGGACGCCAATCCCCAGGTGGTCCTGAACCGGCTCTTTGCCCAGACCGCCCTCCAGACCAGCTTCTCCATCAATATGCTGGCCCTGGTCAACAACCAGTCCCAGCCCAAGATCCTCTCCCTGCGGCACATCCTGGACGAGTACCTGAGCTTCCAGGAGGAGGTCATCACCCGCCGCACAGTCTACGATCTGAAAAAAGCCAAGGAACGGGCCCATCTGCTGGAGGGCCTGCTCATCGCCCAGGACAATATCGACGAGGTCATCCGCATCATCCGCAGCAGCTATGACGACGCCCGGCAGCGGCTGATGGAGCGCTTCGGCCTGTCCGAGGTCCAGGCCCAGGCCATCTGCGACATGCGGCTTATCCAGCTACAGGGCCTGAACCGGGAAAAGCTGGAGCAGGAGTATAAGGAGCTGGAGGAGAAGATCGCCTACTTCGAGAGCCTGCTAGCTGACCCGGAGAAGATCAAGGGCGTCTTGAAGGACGAGCTGATCGCCCTGCGGGACAAGTACGGCGACGAGCGCCTGACCGAGATCCAGGACGTGGCCGACGAGATCGATATCGAGGATCTGATCGAGGAGGAGCAGTGCGTCTACACCCTGACCCACGGCGGCTATATCAAGCGCCTGCCCGTCAGCGAGTACCGGGCCCAGGGCCGGGGCGGCAAGGGCATCCGGGCCATGGCTACCAAGGAGGAGGACTATGTGGAGACGGTGTTCACCGCGTCCACCCACGACAACATCCTCTTCTTCACCAGCAAGGGCCGGGTCTTTCTCAAGAAGGGCTACCATATCCCGGAGGCCGGCCGCAGCGCCCGGGGTACCAATATCGTCAACATCCTCCCCCTGGACAACGGCGAGAACCCGGAGAAGGTCAGCGCCATGATCCGGGGCCGGGGCCTGGACGAGGAGAGCTTCCTGGTCATGGTGACCCGCAACGGCACCGTCAAGCGCATGAGCCAGGCGGCCCTGCGGAACATCCGCTCCAACGGCCTGCGGGCCGTGGTGCTGGACGAGGGGGACGAGCTGATCGCCGTCCTGCCCACCACGGGCAATGAGAATATCCTCATCGCCACCCACGACGGCATGGCCGTCTGCTTCAAGGAGACCGACGCCCGGCCCATGGGCCGGGTGGCCGTGGGCGTCCGGGGCATCCGGCTCCGGGAGGGCGACTATGTGGTCGGCGCGGGCAGCACCGGCGAGGGCGCCGCGGTCCTGACCCTCACGGAGAAGGGCTACGGCAAGCGCACCCGGATCGAAGAGTACAGCGTCCACGGCCGGGGCGGCCTGGGCATCCGCAACTACAGTCTCACGGACAAGACCGGCAAGGTAGCCGCGGTGAAGATGGTGGACGAGGGGGACGACGTGTTGGTCATCACCGACGACGGCACCATCATCCGCCTGGCGGCGGCCCATATCTCCCTGCTGGGCCGGGCCACCCAGGGCGTGCGCGTCATGCGCCTGAGCGGCGAGAACCGGGTCATCTCCCTGGAGAAGACCGAGCGGGAGCCCGCCGGGGAAGAGCCGGCTCCGGAAGAGGAATAAGACTTAAGGGGGCGAGGGCATGAGAGAGGACAAGAAGCAGAAAAAGGGCGTATCCTGGAAATGGATCGTAGCTGTTGCGGCCGTCTATTTCATCTTCACGGCGGTGATGGAGAAGGAGAACTTCGATTTTGACAACGTTTCGGCGCTCTTCTCCATCGTCAGCGTAGCGATCGCGGCGGCGGGCTTCCTCCTGGCTCTCAAGGTCGCCTGGTCGAAGAAAAGAGAGCAAAAGAGTCAGAGGCAGGCTGTACCGGGCCGGAGACAGGCCTGGAACGGCAGAATACCTCACCGCCGCGACCGGCAGATAGAGGACCGGCCCCTGCCCGCGCCCCAGCGGAGCTTCTCCCCGGCGGTCTATGACGAAAATCTCCGGGAGGACAGCAGCCGGCAGGACCGGGAGCGCCGCCTGCGGCAGCTGGAGGACTTCTATAAAAACGGGATCATTGAAAAGGAGGAGTATCTCCTTTTGAAAAACCGCTATTCAAAAAGCTGAATGAAAAAGGCCCTAAAAAGCGGGTGGCTCCCGGCTCTGGGCGTTGCCGTTCTGCTGGGAGGCCTGCTGTTCCTCCGGCTGGCCTGGCCGCCGCTGCGCTACAGCGCGGCCGGATGGCTGATGGACCGGGGCCGGTACGAGCTGGCGGAGCAGTTCTATGAGGGCCTTGCCTATCGGGACGCGGCCGAAAAGCGGAGGGAATGTGCCTACCGGCTGGCAGACGGCCTCTTCGAAGCCGGGGACTACCCCGGGGCGGAGGCCGCTTTCCGGGAGCTGGGGGAATACAAGAGCGCCCTGGTCAAGGCGGACCTCTGCCGCCTGGCCGGGCTTTCCGGCCCGGAAGAGCGCCTGACGGAGCTGTTCGCCGCTCTGGACGGGGAGCCGGCAGAGAAGGAGCTCCGGCTGCTGCGAGGCTATGTCCGGGCCTCCCTGGCCCAGGCGGATGGGGCGCTGGAGACGGCGCTGCCCGCCTTTCAGGCCCTGGGAGACTACCGGGACAGCGCGGAGCAGGCAGAGATCTGCCGGGATAAGGCCCTGGAGCAGGCCCGGACCTTTATGAAGCGGCGGGACTTTGAAGGGGCGCTGGCGCTCTTTGCCCTGGCGGACCGGGGCGAGGAGAGCGCGCGGGAGGAGGCTTACTGCCGCCTCCGGCTGGAGAGCCCAACCGGAGAGCCCCTGATCCGGAAAGAAAACCTGGTGGAGAGCTTTGCCTACGGCGACTTGTACTACAGCCGCGCCACCTATTTCTATGTGCCCCGGGAGCTGGATGAGGACGGCCAGGTGCTGGTCTACTTTTCCGGCGGCTTCGGGGAGCCGATGCTCTATGTGGAGAGCATGTACGAATATCTCTACGGAAACGACAGCGGCGCGCTGCTGCTCTTCCGGGAGAACTCCGGCATGCCGGAGATAGACGAGGCCTGCCTGGAGATGGTGGACCTTGCCGAGCAGGCCGCGGCGGACTGCGGCATCTGCATGGGGGATCTGGTGCTGGCGGGCTCCAGCAACGGCGGCTATGCCGCCCTGGCGGCTGCCGGGGTCTTCTCTGAGCGGGATCTGGTGATCCCCCGGAAGGTCCTCAGCTTTGACACGGAGCTGGACTGGCGGCCGAACTGCTGGCCGTCGGAGGAGCAGCGGGCCCTTCTGGGCCAGGCCGGCGCCGCCTTCTATTTCTTCGAGCAGCCTGGAGACCTGACCAGCGAAGACGCCGGGGAGCTGCTCTCCGCCGCCGGATGCCCGGTGACCTGGGTGATCTGCGAGCACGACGAGCACAACGTGATCACCGAGAACGCCTTTTCTCTGAGCGTCTTCTCCTGGACCTTTGACGAGACCCGGGGGCTGGACGCCGGGGAATACCGGCTGCTGCCGATAGGAAAACAGCGAGAGTGGAGCGAATGAAAAAAACGGTAGAGATCTATACCGACGGGGCTTGCAGCGGCAACCCCGGCCCTGGCGGCTGGGGGGCCATCCTGCGCTATAAGGGCTCCGAGCGGGAGCTCTCCGGCGGCGAGGCGAAGACCACCAACAACCGCATGGAACTGACGGGCGTCATCTCCGCCCTGCGGGCCCTGAAGGAGCCCTGCCGGGTGGAGCTGTACTCGGACTCCAAGTACGTGGTGGACGCCCTGGAAAAGGGCTGGGCCGCTTCCTGGCGGAAAAAGGGCTGGATCAAGAGCGACAAAAAGCCCGCTCTGAACCCGGACCTGTGGGAGGAGCTGCTGGACCTGGCCGGGCAGCACGAACTGTGCTGCCACTGGGTCAAGGGCCACGCAGACAATGCTTACAACAACCGCTGCGACGCTCTGGCGGTCGCCCAGCGGGACAAATACGCGAAATGAGCCGGAGAGCTATGACCCCATGAACAAGAAAAACTATCAGGATAAACCTCTGAAAATTTTTATCTCTTACATAGCCGGGCGGCGGAAGCTCTTCGCAATCGACATGATCTGCGCGGTGACGGTCTCCCTGATCGACCTGGTGTTCCCCTATGTGTCCCGCCAGTCCATGACGCGGCTGCTGCCGGAGCGGCTCTTCGCCGCCTTCTTCACCGTCATGGGCATCATGATCGCCGCCTACCTGCTCCGCTCGGTGCTGTACTATGTGATCACCGTGGTGGGGCACCGGATGGGCGTGCTGGTGGAGTCGGACATGCGGGAGGACATCTTCACCCACATGCAGGACCTGTCCTGCAGCTTTTACGACAAGAACCGCACCGGCGTTTTGATGAGCCGCATCACCAGCGACCTGTTTGAGGTGACGGAGCTTGCCCACCACGGGCCGGAAAACCTGCTGATCTGCACCCTGACCATCGTGGGGGCTTTGGGCATGATGGCCTTTGTGGAGTGGCGCCTGGCCCTGGTGCTGACGGTGGTGATGCCCCTGTGCCTGTGGTTCACCCTGTCCCAGCGGCAGCGGATGAAGGAGGCCAACGTGGAGGTCAAGCGCAAGACCGCCGAGATCTACGCCGCCATCGAGAGCAGCATCTCCGGCGTGCGCACCGCCAAGGCCTTTGCCAACGAGGAGCAGGAGAGCGATAAATTTGACGCGGCCAACGCCGTGTTCCGGGGGGCCAAGACGGAGTACTACCGAAGCATGGGCCTGTACATGAGCGGCATGGAGTTCACCACCGGCATCATGCAGGTGCTGGTCATCACCGTGGGCGGCCTGCTGATCATGCAGGGGCAGATGGACTATGTGGACCTGGTGACCTTCTCCCTGTATGTGTCCACCTTTGTCTCTCCCGTGCGGCGGCTCACCCAGTTTGCCGAGATGTACATGCAGGGCACCGCCGGCTTCAGCCGCTTTCTGGAGATCATGCGCACCGAGCCCGCGGTGACCGACGCCCCTGACGCGAAAGAGATGGGGGATATCGAGGGCCGGGTGGACTTGAATGACGTGAGCTTTGCCTACGACAACGGCGTGCCGGTGCTGAACCATGTGGATCTGCACATCGCGCCCGGCCAGTGCATGGCCGTCGTGGGCGCCTCAGGCGGCGGAAAGACCACCCTCTGCCAGCTGATCCCCCGCTTCTACGATGTCTGCGGCGGCAGCGTCACGGTGGACGGGATGGATGTCCGCTCTGTGACCCAGCGGAGCCTGCGAAAAAACATCGGGCTCTTGCAGCAGGACGTGTTCATGTTTGCCGGCACCATCCGGGACAATATTCGCTACGGCCGGCCGGACGCCAGCGACGAGGAGATCGTCCAGGCGGCCATCCGGGCGGAGATCCACCAGGAGATCATGGCCATGCCCGACGGCTACGACAGCTACATCGGCGAGCGGGGCGTGATGCTCTCCGGCGGACAGAAGCAGCGGATCTCCATCGCCCGGGTGTTTCTGAAAAACCCCAAGGTGCTGATCCTGGACGAGGCCACCTCCGCCCTGGATACGGTCACCGAGCAGCACATCCAGGCGGCGCTGGACAAGCTGAGCCAGGGCCGCACCACCATTGTCATCGCCCACCGGCTCTCCACCGTCCGCCACGCGGACAGGATCGCCGTGGTGGAGGGGACGGGGATCGCCGAGCTGGGCACCCACGAGGAGCTGATGGAAAAGAACGGGATCTACGCCCGGCTCTGCCGGGCCCAGGCGCTGGAAAAGGAGGCCGAATGATGTTTACCCTGAGAAAAGCCGGACACCGGGAGCTTCAGCGCTATTACAGCCTGATAGACCTGGATTTTGACAAGAAGGAGCTGCTGCCAAAGCTGGCCATCCACCGGGCCATGCTGAAAGGGGAGATGGAGCTGCTGGTCCTCAGCGACGAGCAATCCCAGATGGACGTGGCCTACGCCCTGGTGATGCACAAAAATCTGTACGGCTATGTGCTGGTCAAGTACCTGGCTGTCATGCCCTGGTGCCGGGAGCGGGGGATCGGTGTGGAGCTGATGCGGGCGCTGAACAAGCGCTATGCCGGACGGCAGGGGATCCTGGCCGAGCTCACCTCCTTTGACGACGAGGACGGCTCCTACCTGAAAAAGCAGCAAAAATTCTTTGCCCGCTTCGGCTATGTGCAGGTCCCCTGCGACTATAAGCTGGGCGGCGAGCCGGTGTTTCTGATGGTCAAGCCCATCAAGGGCACCTGGGAGATAAGCCCGGTGGCCCACCGGATCATCCGGGACTTCTACTCCCGCTGCCTGAGTCCCCTGGCCATGGAGAAGATGGTGGATATCCGGCCTGTGAAAAAGTAAGACAAACCCTCCGGCTTTATTCCAGAAGCCGGAGGGTCTGCTTTTATGCCGCCTGGTCGGAGGCGATGCCCGCGTCGTCCAGCATGTCCTGGATGCTGATGCCGTAGCCCCGGCAGGGCTGATTCACGAAGACATGGGTCACGGCCCCGACCAGCTTCCCGTTTTGCAGGATGGGGCTGCCGCTCATGCCCTGGACGATGCCCCCGGTCAGCGCCTGGAGGGCCGGGTCCGTGACCGTGAGGATCACGTGCTCTCCGTCGGTATCCTGGTAGACCCGGTTGATCTCCACCTTATACTCCCCCGGCTCCCGGCCCGCTACGGTACAGACGATGGAGGCCTCTCCGGCCGTGATCTGCCCGGTCTCCACCATCCGGCCCCCCAGGCCGGCGCTGGCCTTGCCGTAGATGCCGTGGTCGGTGTTGCCTAAGACGCTGCCCAGCACCCGGCCCAGGTCAGCGCAGCCGTTGAGCTCGCCCGGCGCGCCGGAGGCGCCCTTGGTGATGCTGACTACCTCCGCGTCGGTGATGCTGCCCTCGCCCAGGGGCACCGTGACGCCGGTCTCAAAATCGCTGATGCTGTGGCCCAGGGCCCCGTAGGTGCCGGTGGCCGGGTCGCAGTAGGTCAGGGTGCCGATGCCGGAGACCCCGTCCCGCAGCCACATGCCCAGCATCCACTTGCCGCCGCCGGATCGGACAGGGCTGATCTCCAGGCTGAGCTTCTGGTCCCCCCGGCGCACCGTCAGCGCCACGCTCTGGCCGTTCCGGGCCCCTACGCCGTCCACCAGCTCCTTGGCGGAGCGGAGCTTCTGCCCGTCCAACTCGGTGATAAAGTCCCCTTCCTTTATCCCCGCCTCCTCCGCCGGTGAGCGCAGGCCGTTCTCCGTCTCCACCTCCGCCACGCCCGCCACCAGGACGCCGTCAGTGCTGATCTGGATGCCCACCACCTGACCGCCCACCAGCAGCTCCTGTGCATAGGCCGCCACAGGGAAGGCCGCCGCCAGAAAAAGACTGAAAAGTGCTGTACACACGGTTTTTTTCATAAAAAATCTCCCTCCCGCGCATGAACTGCGAACGCAAAAACGCTCATGGATAAGTATGCGCGGTCCGGGAGAAATTAAAGAAGGAACATTCAGGTTTTTATTCAAAAATTTTAATAAACGAAAAAGTCTCTTTTATATACTGCCCAGATAGCCCTCCAATATGAGGCTGGCCGCCACCGCGTCCACGGTCCGGCGGTGCTTTTTTTCTTTTTTGCCGTTGGCGTGGAGGATGGCGTGGGCCTCCACGCTGCTGCGCCGCTCGTCCCAGAGGACCACGGGCAGGCCGCTGCCGGCCTCCAGCAGTTGGGCAAATTCCCGGCTCTTCTCCGCCCGGGGCCCTTCGCTGCCGTCCATGTTTTTAGGCAGGCCCAGCACCAGCCGCTCCACGCCCCGCTCCGCGGCGGCTTTGCTGATGCGCTGGGCCGCCCGCTCCATGTCCCACTCCTCCATGGTCCAGGCCTCGCCGCAGAGGACGCCCAGCGCGTCCGACACCGCCAGGCCGATCCGCCGGTCGCCGTAGTCGATGGCCATGATCCGCATCGCTTTTCCGCCTCCTTTAATTTATGAAAATAAATATAATCTAATAGAAGGAAAATTTTTTTAAAACCTGCCGAAGCAGGCCCGGACCCGGCCCGCCATATACAGCGAACCCACTGCGCAGGCCATGCCTGTCTCCCCGGCCTCCGCTAAGGCCGCGGCCACGCCCTCCTCAATGCTGCCGCAGGCGCGGACGGGCTTTCCGAAGCGCGCCAGATGCTCTGCCAGCGCCTCCGCCGGCAGGGCCCGGGGGCTGTCCGGCGTGACGCAGACAAAGGCGTCCGCCGCCGGGGCCAGGATCTCCAGCAGGCGGGGATAGTCCTTGTCCGCCAGAACGCCCAGCAGCAGCACCCGCCGCCGGTCCGGAAAATAGCGCAGGAGGTTGGCCGCCACGGTCTCGGCGCACTGGGGATTGTGCCCCCCGTCCACCACAAAGCAGGGCCTCTCCGGCCGCAGGATCTCAAAGCGGGCCGGCCAGGAGACGGTTGCCAGGCCCTGCCGGACGGCCTCCTCGTCCACAGGCCAGCCCCGGCGCCGGAGCAGCCGGGCCGTCTCAATGGCGGCGGCGGCGTTGCGGAGCTGGTGGGCCCCCAGCAGAGGCAGCCGGTAAGTCACCTCTTTATAGGAAAAGACCTGGCCCTCCGGGCCGTCGGACAGGCTGACCAGAGCCTCGGGTTCGGTCACCGTCAGCTCGGAGCCCGCATCCATGCAGCGCTGCCGGACCACCTGCTCCACGCCCTCGCTCTGGCTGTAGAGCACGACGGGGCAGCCGCCCTTGATGATCCCAGCCTTCTCCGCGGCGATCTTCTCCGGGGTATCCCCCAAGATCTCCGTGTGGTCCAGGCCGATGTTCATAATTACCGCCGCCTCCGGCGGGCCGATGATGTTGGTGGCGTCCAGCCGTCCGCCCAGACCCACCTCCAGTACCACGATGTCGCAGTTCTGCTCCTTATACCAGAGCAGGGCGGCGGCGGTGATGAGCTCGAATTCCGTGGGGTGTTCGGCCATGCTCTCCGCCAGAGGGGCGATCCGGCCGATCAGCTCCGCCAGGGCGGCATTGTCGATCTCCCGGCCGTCGATCTGCATCCGCTCGTTGAAGCGGAAGAGGTAGGGGGAGGTGAAGAGCCCCGTTCGTAAACCCGCGGAGCGGAGGATGGACGCGCACATAGCGGCGCAGCTGCCCTTGCCGTTGGTGCCCGCGATGTGGACGAACTTCAGATCGTCCTGGGGATTTCTCAGCCGGTCCAGCAGCTCCCCCACCCGCTCCAGGCCGGGTTTGGAGCCGAACCAGAGGGTCCCGTCTATATAAGCCAGCGCTTCCTGAATATCCATCGCATCAAAACCTCGAAAAAAACTCTACCGAGACTATAAGGATTATCGCTACGCGGAAAACAATGAAATGAGTATATGGCAAAACAGCCATGCTGTTTTGCTGAGCAGCAAAGCTGCCCGGCGAAACGCAAAAAGGCGTTTCGCCATCATATGATCATTATAGCACCACGGGGCAAAGCTGCAAGGGAAAAGGCAAAAAAATTCGCTTTTCGCGGAAAAAAGCGGTTGACCTGGGGCCGCGCCTGTGGTATAGTATGATTTACCTGTCGGCAGATGGGTTTGTTTTTGTGCGCTTTTTTGGCGTCAGAAAAATCCGGCTCTGACCACACAGGGAGGCAATGCCCGCCCCGCGGGTAAATATGTTTAGGAGGTGCCGAAAAAATGGCTGCAGGCGCAAGAGTAAAGATCACACTCAGATGCGAAGAATGCAAGCAGAGGAATTACAACACGGTCAAGAACAAGAAGAACACGTCGGACCGTTTGGAGCGCAGCAAGTACTGCCCCTTCTGCCGCAAGCACACCAAGCACGTGGAGACCAAGTAAGGAGGAGTAGACGACATGGCTGACGAGAAGAAGACCAAAGCCGCCCCCTCTAAGGCTGTCACGGCTGTCAAGAAGGAAAACACCAAGCCCGGCTTTTTCAAGAGGATCGGCAAATGGTTCCGGGAAATGAAGAGCGAGCTGAAGAAGGTCATCTGGCCCACCCGCAAGGTCCTTGCCAAGAACACCCTGATCTCTGTGGGCGCCATCGTGGTCTCCTCGGTGGTGCTCTGGGGCCTTGACCTGGTGGCGCAGGGCCTGATCAACGCCGTCTTCACGCTGTTGGGTTAAGCGGACATGGCTGAAGAGGCAAGGTGGTACGTGGTCCACACGTACTCGGGCTATGAAAACGCGGTGGCGGCGGCGATCATGAAATCCGCCGAGAACCGCCGTATGACGGATCTGATCAAGGAAGTCAACATCCCCATGGAGACCGTCACCGAGTACACGGACGCGGGCGAGAAGACCGTGGACAGGAAGGTGTTCCCCGGCTACGTGCTGGTGAAGATGATCCTCACCGACGACAGCTGGCACCTGATCCACAATGTCCGCGGCGCGACAGGCTTCGTAGGGTCTGACGGCAAGGCCGTTCCCCTGACGGAGCAGGAAGTATACGACCTGGGCGTCGAGCACAGGGAGATCGTGGTCGGCTACGCGATAGGCGACAGCGTGAAGGTCAACGACGGGCCTTTGAGCGGCTTTATCGGCGTGGTGGACGAGCTGGAGCCTGAGAAGAACAGGGTCCGGGTGGTGGTCTCCATGTTCGGCCGGGAGACTCCGGTGGATCTGGAGCTGGACCAGGTCGAAGCGATCACAGAATAATTTATAAGAAAGAGGTGCTGTAAATGGCACAGAAAGTAGTAGGATACGTTCGATTCCAGGTCCCTGCCGGCAAAGCGACCCCGGCCCCCCCTGTGGGCCCCGCTCTGGGTCAGTACGGCGTCAATATCGGCCAATTCACCAAGGATTTCAATGAGCGCACGAAGGGCGACATGGGCCTGATGATCCCCGTGGTCATCACCGTGTACTCCGACCGCAGCTTCACCTTCATCACCAAGACCCCTCCTGCCGCCCTCCTGATCAAGAAGGCCTGCGGCATCGAGACCGCCTCCGGTGTTCCCCAGCGGGACAAGGTGGCCACGATCAGCAAGGAGGATGTCCGCAAGATCGCCGAGCAGAAGATGCCCGACCTGAACTGCACCGACATCGACTCCGCCATCAGCATGATCGCCGGTACCTGCCGCTCCATGGGCGTCGTCGTCGGCGATTAAGCGGGAACGAGAGAAGAGCTCCGCTCCCGGCGCGGTTCCGCCGCGCTTCACGTGGGAGGATAGATCCATCCGACTCAACCACATTATTAGGAGGAAACGACATTGTTTAGAGGTAAAAATTACAAAGAGAGCGCTAAGCTCATCGATAGACAGACCCTTTACGATCCCATGGACGCTCTGAATCTGGTCATCCAGGCCAGCAAGGCCAAGTTCGACGAGACCGTTGAGCTGCACGTCAAGCTGGGCGTGGACGGCCGCCACGCCGACCAGCAGGTCCGCGGCGCTATCGTCCTGCCCAACGGCACCGGCAAGAGCGTGCGCGTGCTGTGCTTCTGCAAGCCCGAGCGCGTGGACGAGGCCCTTCAGGCGGGCGCCGACTATGCCGGCGGCCAGGACCTGGTGGAGCGCATCCAGAAAGAGAACTGGTTCGAATTCGACACCGTGATCGCCAGCCCCGACATGATGGGCATCGTGGGCCGTCTCGGTAAGACCCTGGGCCCCAAGGGCCTGATGCCCTCCCCCAAGGCGGGCACCGTCACCCCCAATATCGCCCAGGCCATCAAGGAGGCCAAAGCCGGTAAGGTGGAGTACCGTCTGGACAAGACCAACATCATCCACTGCCCCATCGGCAAGGTCAGCTTTGGCGCGGAGAAGCTGTATGAGAACTACGTGGCCCTGATCGGCGCCATCAACCGGGCCAAGCCCGCGGCGGCCAAAGGCCAGTACATCCGCTCCTGCGTCACCGCCTCCACCATGGGCCCCGGCGTGAAGATCAACGCCCAGCGCCAGGTGTGAGAAAACCGGTCTTCAAAAACGCTCCCTGTTGAAAAGCAGGGAGCGTTTTTACCGTAAATAACCTCGTTCTAAATTATTAATGAAGATGTAAAAAATTTTAAATTTGTTTTTGGGGCAGCTTTGCCTCGTCGGCAGAAGCTCCATTCACTCGCTTCCGTCTGAAAGCCGAAAGCTCGTTCACGCCGCTCTGCCTCCTCTCAAAACCAAAGCAGACGCTTTGGTTTTGGTAAGGAAGAACGAGGCTGCCCGCCGATTTTGCTGTGCTTGCGCGGCAAAATGGCTTTGCAGCCTTGTTCTGACGCCGCGCCGACCAAACGGGGCAAAGCCCCTGCGATAAGCGCGAGTATCAAATGCGAGCCCAGCGCAGCGGGTCGCATTTGAAGCGAAACTCCTTAAGTTAAAATTAAGAGTCCTGCCGCTGGACAAGAGGCGGGCTCTGCGGTACAATAAAGAAGAAACCAGAAGCAAAAGGAGCGCGTTGTTATGAAAGGAAAGTCAGCCGCCGTGCTGTTTATTATCGTGTTTTTGCTGACCGCCTCAGTGATCGGCGCCTATATCGGCGACCGGAAGAGCGCCCAGGAGCCCCCTGCCGAGGAGACCGTCGCCCCCGGCGAGCAGGACGCGGTGGTGCAGACCCCGGCCGAGACCGGCGACCCCTACACAGCCCCGGCCCCCGCCGCTACCCAGGCGCCGGCAGCCACGCCGGTCCCGACGCCCATCCCGACCCCTGTCCCGACTCCGGCCCCCACGCCGGAACCGGTGGAGACCCAGCTCTTCCCCGACCCGCCCCAGCAGCCGGCGGTCAGCGATCTGGGCGCCGGGTCCTTCAGCTCTGATACCGGCACCGGCCTGAATATCCGGGCCGACTGGAGCGCCCGGACCGCCGGGGACAGCCAGGCGGAAGTGACGGTCTCGGTGTCCATCGTGTCCTACAGCCTGCACCTGAACGCCCTGCCCGGGGCGGTGAACCTGAGCCTGGACGGACAGTATGTCTCCATGGACGGCCCAGCGGTGGAATATGACGGCTCGGGCTCCATCACCACCGGCGTGGGCAACCGGAGCTTTACCGTGGATCTGGCCTCCGGTGAGACGAGAGATCTGCACCTGGACGTGGTCTGGAACTTTGGCGGCACCTATCAGGAGGTGGAGCTGCCCGCCATCGAGTGCGGCGGCAGCATCACCTTGAGCCGATAAATCTTCCCCGGCACACAACGAACAAAACCTCTGGCGCAAAGCCGGAGGTTTTGACTTTCATATAATACACTTGCTTTTTGCGGTGATATCCTATACAATGCGATTTGTACTTTACGGCGCAGAGGAGGACTTTCGATGAGGCAAAAGGCGCAGATCATGGATGAGGCGGCGCTGAACCGGGCCGTCACCCGCATTTCCCATGAGATCCTGGAGCGGAACAAGGGCGCGGAGAACTTAGTGCTGGTGGGCATCCGCCGCCGGGGAGAACCTCTCGCCCGCAGCATCCAGGGGAATATCAACAAAAACGAGGGCATCCGCCCGCCCTGCGGCAGCATCGACATCCGCTTTTACCGGGACGATCTGTCCCCCTTGGCGGAAGAGCCCACCGTGCGCCAGGCGCAGCTGCCCTTCTCCGTCACCGGCCGGGACGTGATCTTAGTTGACGACGTGCTCTATACCGGGCGGACGGCCCGGGCCGCCATCGAGGCGGTGTTCAGCTGCGGCCGGCCCCGGAGCATCCAGCTTGCGGTCCTGGTGGACCGGGGGCACCGGGAGCTGCCCATCCGGGCGGACTTTGTGGGCAAAAATCTGCCCACCTCCCACAGCGAGCTGGTGGAGGTCCGCCTGCCGGAGTTTGATGGGGAGACGGGCGTATTCCTGATGGAGCCGGAAAAAGACTAAGTGTGGGACTCCCGGGAGACCTGTTCCCGGGCCTGCTTCTCTGCCAGGGCCTCTTCCAGCTCCCGCTGCCGCTGCTTCTGCTTCCGGACGTGCAGAGCCATCAGGATCAGCATGGCCGCCAGAACCAGCAGGGCCAGCAGATCCCAGGGGCAGAAGCCCAAGACCGTGTGAAAATACTGGTGCATATGTTTTCCCCTTTTCCTGTGCGTTTTCAAACGGAGACCGTTTTCGAGTCCTTTTATATATTAAGACGCCGTCCGGCGTAAAAACGGCTCATTTTTGATACCAGCGCCGCTTTTCTGCTATACTGAAAAAGACGAGCTATTTTGGGAGGCTGCCTTATGAGCGACTTTCTCAGCGCCATTTCCCCCGGAGATACCCGGGCCCAAAAGCAGATGGACGCCCTGCTGGAGCAGGAGGGCATCCGCCGGGATGCCAATCTGGACTACAGCTGCGGCATTTTTGACGGCGATTACCGTCTGGTGGCCACCGGCAGCTGCTTTGGCAACACCCTGCGCTGCTTTGCCGTGGACAAGAGCCGGCAGGGCGAGGGCCTGCTGAATCAGGTGGTGGGCCATCTGATGGAGGTCCAGGCGGAGCGGGGGAATTTCCACCTCTTCGTCTACACGAAATGCCAGAGCGCGGGCTTTTTCCGGGACCTGGGCTTTTCGGAGATCGCCCGGGTGGAGAACAGCCTCTCCTTCCTGGAAAACCGGGCCGGAGGCTTTCGGAGCTTCTGCGCCGCCCTGGAAAAGCAGCGGCGGCCGGGAAAAAGCGCCGCCATCGTCATGAACGCCAACCCCTTCACCCTGGGCCACCGGGCTCTGGTGGAGCGGGCCGCCGCGGAGAACGACACGGTGCATCTCTTCGTCCTCAGCGAGGACGCAAGCCTTGTGCCCTTCGCTGTGCGCCGCCGCCTGGTGGCGGAGGGGACGGCCGATCTGAAAAACGTCCTCCTCCATGACAGCGGGCCCTACATTATCAGCTCCTCCACCTTCCCCAGCTACTTTCTGCGGGATGAGGAGGCGGTGATCCTGGGCCACGCCCGGCTGGACCTGGCCCTCTTCGGCCCCATCGCCGCCGCTCTGGGCGTCAGCGCCCGCTATGTGGGCGAGGAGCCCGCCAGCCTGGTGACCGGGCTGTATAATCAAGTGATGGCCCGGGAGCTGCCCCGGCAGGGCGTCGAATGTATCGTCATTCCCCGCCGCTGCGCGGAGGGCGCGCCGGTCAGCGCCAGCACGGTCCGCCGGCTGATCCACGACGGCCGCCTGGAGGAGATCCGGGATCTGGTGCCCGAGAGCACCTGGGCGTATTTCCATTCTCCGGAGGCGGAGCCGGTGCTGCGGGCCATCCGGGAGAGCGGCCAGACCGTACACTATTGATCGATAAAAAGGAGGCGGACGGATGGACCGGGAGGTCACCCTTGCCGATATGCTGGACGCCCGGGAGGGCCGCGCCCTGCGCCAGCGGGAGCTGCTGGCGGAGACCGGGCTGCCGCTGGTGTCCTTTACCCTGAATATCGCGGGGCCGGTCAAAAACGGCCCCCTGCTCCGCCGGGCCTTCCGGGAGGGGCTTCGCCGTCTGGAGGACGCCCTTGCCGCCAGGCGGATGCCTCTCCGCCGCCGGGAGCTGATCGACCGGCACACCGGCTGCGAGGCGCTGCTGGCCGTGGAGGCCCCGCCGGAGGCGGTCAAGCAGATCTGCGTCCGGCTGGAGGACGCGGACGCCCTGGGCCGCCTGTTCGATATGGACGTGCTGAGCCCGGCCGGGGACAAGCTGGACCGGGCGGAGCTGGGCTTTCCGCCCCGCCCCTGCCTGATCTGCAGCGGGGACGGCAAGGCCTGCGCCTCCCGCCGGCTCCATCCGGTGCCGGAGCTCCAGGCAAAGACCGCCGCCGTCCTGCGGGAGGCCTTCGCCCGGCAGGACGCGGAGCTTCTGGCCGCCCAGGCGGTCCGGGCCCTGCTGTATGAGGTCTGCGCCTCGCCTAAGCCGGGGCTGGTGGACCGCTTCAACTGCGGCAGCCACAGGGATATGGATATCTTCACCTTTATAGACAGCGCCGCCGCCCTGCTGCCCTATCTGCGGCGGGCCGCCGGGCTGGGCATAGAGACGGCCCAGCTTCCCCGCCGGGAGGCTTTTCTCCGCCTGCGGGAGGAGGGCCTGGCCGCCGAGCGGGCCATGCTGGCCGCCACCGGCGGGGTGAACGCCCACAAGGGGGCCGTCTTCTCCCTGGGGACCGTCCTGGCCGCCGCCGGCCGGCTCTGGCAGCCGGACAGGCCCTGGGCCGCGCCGGAGGCGGTCCTCCAAGAGAGCGGGCTTTTATACAGCGCGGTTGCGGAGGAGGACTTTCAGGCCCTGGAAAAGTCCGCCCCCCGGACGGCGGGCCAGCGCTTCTATCAGGAGCGGGGGCTCCGGGGCGTCCGCGGAGAGCTGGCCAAGGGCCTGCCCTCGGTGGGGACGCTGGGCCTGCCGGCCCTGGAGCGGGCCCTGGCCGCGGGGGCCGGTCTGGAAGAGGCGGGCCTGGCGGCCCTGGCCGCCCTGATGGCCAATGTTGCGGACACGAACCTCCTGGCCCGGGGCGGGCAAGAGGGGGCCCAGTGGGCCGCCCAGGCCGCCGGAAAGCTGTCCTCCCCCATCCCCAGCCGGGAGGAGCTGGAGGAGCTGGACCGGGAGATGACCGCCCGCCGCCTCTCCCCCGGCGGCTGCGCCGACCTGCTGGCCATCTGCTATTTCCTGCACTTTATGAAGGACTCGAAACTCTGATATGAAACGACCGCCAACGCCACAGGGCGTTGGCGGTATTTGTCTTTAGCCTGAGAAAAACTGGCACAGATGCCGGACGCAGCAGGCCTCGCAGCGGGGCTTCCGCGCGTCGCAGACGGCCCGGCCGTGGAGCACGATACAGTGGCAGAAGTCCGAGGAGTGCTCCGGCGGGAGCACCTTACGCAGCTCCTTTTCGATCTTGACCGGGTCCTTCAGGCCGTCCACCAGGCCCAGCCGGTTGCTGATGCGGATGCAGTGGGTGTCCACCACCGTGGAGCCGGGGACCTTGAACACGTCCCCCAGGATCAGGTTGGCGGTCTTGCGGCCCACACCGGGCAGGGCGGTCAGCTCCTCCATAGTGCGGGGTAGCTGCCCGCCGTATTTTGCCAGCAGCACCTGGGCGCAGGCCACGATGTCCCGGGCCTTGGCCCGGTAGAAGCCGCAGGAGTGGACATACTTCTCCACCTCCTCCACATCCGCCCGGGCGAAATCCTCCAAGCTGGGAAAGCGGGCGAAAAGGGCGGGGGTGATCTGATTGACCCGCTCGTCGGTGCACTGGGCGGCCAGGCGAACGGAGAACAGCAGCTCGTAGTCCTTCCGCCAGTCCAGGGTGCAGTCGGCCTGGGGGTATTCCTCCAGCAGCAGCCGGACGATCTCGTTGACCTGTTCCTGTGTACGCATAGGCGCGCCCTCCGTCGAATATGTAGTCTTTCTGTCATTATAAAACGGAGCTTGACTCAAATCAAGCTCCGTTTTGATTTACTTTACGACCACATTTTCCTTCCCCAGCATCTCTTCCAGCTCTAAGATCAGGCCCTCGTGGATGAGGCAGCGGGCGCCGATGCGCTTCTTCTCCTTCTCGCACCAGATGATCATCTGCCCCGTGCCGGGGAACATGGTCAAGATCAACTCGATCCGGGCCAGGGCCGGGTCGTCCCGGCTGGGCAGCTTCACCCAGAGCTTCTTCTCCGCCGGTGGCGGCGCGGAGGAGCCGGGGGCGTTCAGATCCGACAGGGGGCGGAAGCTGTCCACCATCAGCTGGGGCTCCTTCTCGTCCCGGACGGAGATGCGGCCCCGGACGATCAGCGCGGCGTTCTCCTTCACGTAGGAGCCGCCGTTGTCCAGCGCCTTCTGGAAGGCGATCAGCTCCATAGCGCCGGTGTCGTCCTCCAGGGTGATGTAGCTCATGAGGGAGTTGTTCCGGGTGGCCCGGGTGCGGGCGGAGGCCACTACTCCTGCCAGGGTGACGGCCTGGTTGTCCGACCAGCGGCTGGGGCCGTCCTCGGCGGCAAAGTCCGCCAGCAGGGCCCCGATGGGAGCCGCGCCCAGCTTCCGCGCCGCGTCCCGGTACTCATCCATGGGGTGGCCGGTCAGGTACAGGCCGGTGATCTCCTTCTCCATGGCCATCAGCTCCTGCCGGCTGTACTCCTCCGCCGGCGGGATGGGGATGGCCTCCCGCTTCTCGCCCTCCTCCTCCGCCTGGAGGCCGAAGAGATCCAACTGGCCGGAGATGTTGTCCCGCTGGGCCTGGCTGATGCTGTCGATCACCGTGCCGGCCGCCTGCATCAGGGCCCGGCGGGTGTAGCCCATGCTGTCAAAGGCCCCGGCCTTGATGAGATTTTCCACCGCCCGGCGGTTCAGTTCCTTGCCGGACATGCGGCGGCAGAAGTCCTCAAAGCCGGTGAAAAGGCCGTTGGCCTCCCGCTCAGCAACCAGACTCTCGATGGCGCCCCAGCCCACGCCCTTGATGGCCACCAGGCCGAAGCGCAGGTTCTCCCCGGCCACGGTGAAGTTGGCGCCGGACTCGTTCACATCCGGGGGCAGCAGGCGGATGCCCATCTCCTTGCACTCGGCGATGTACTCGGCCACCTTGACGCTGCTGTCCAGCACGGAGGTCAGCAGGGCGGCCATGTACTCCCGGGGGTAGTGCCGCTTCATGTAGGCCGTGCGGTAGGTGACGAAGGCGTAGCTCACTGCGTGGGCCTTGTTGAAGGCGTAGCTGGCGAAATCCAGGATCTCGTCATAGATGCTGTTGGCCACGTCCTCCGGCACGCCGTTGGCGATGCAGCCGGGGATGTTCCGCTCCGGGTCCCCGTGGACGAAGGCCTTCCGCTCCGCGTCGATGACGGCGTGTTTTTTCTTGCTCATGGCCCGGCGGATCATGTCCGCCTGGCCCAGGGAGAAGCCCGCCAGGCGGCGGAAGATCTCGATGACCTGCTCCTGGTAGACGATGCAGCCGTAGGTGACCTCCAGGATGGGCCGGAGCAGCTCGTGCTTGTAGCGGATATGCTCCGGGTGGGTGGAGCAATCGGTAAAGCGGGGGATGGAGTCCATGGGGCCGGGCCGGTAGAGGGCTATGATGGCGGTGATGTCCTCGATGTTCTTGGGCTTGATGCCCAGGCACACGGCGGTGATGCCGCTGCTCTCCAGCTGGAAAACGCCCTCCGTGCGGCCCTGGGACAGCATCTCGAAGGTGGCCGGATCGTCCTCCGGGATGGTCTCCACCCGGAAGCCCGGCTCCTTACGGCGCACCAGCTTGGCCGCGTCCTCCAGCACCGTCAGGTTCCGCAGGCCCAGAAAGTCCATCTTTAAAAGACCCAGCTCCTCCAGGGTGGTCATGGGGTACTGGCAGACCACGGACTCGTCGTTCGTGGCCAGGGGCACGTACTCGTACACCGGCTTTTCCGTGATGACCACGCCGGCGGCGTGGGTGGAGGCATGGCGGGGCATTCCCTCCAGGGCCTTGGCCACGTCGATGAGCCGGCGGAGGTTCTCGTCGCTGTCGTACATCTCCTTGAGGGGCTTGGACAGGCGCAGGGCCTCGTCCAAAGTCATATTCAAGGCCATGGGCACCTGCTTTGCCACCGCGTCCGTCTCTGCGTAGCTGACGGAGAGGGCCCGGCCCACGTCCCGGATGGAGGCCCGGGCGGCCATGGTGCCGAAGGTGACGATCTGGGCCACGTGGTCTGAGCCGTAGCGCCGGTTCACGTAGTCGATGACCTCGCCCCGGCGGTTGACGCAGAAGTCCATGTCGATATCCGGCATGGTGACCCGCTCCGGGTTGAGGAACCGCTCAAAATAGAGGCTGTATTTTATGGGGTCAACGTCGGTTATGTGCAGCGTGTAGCTGACGAGGGCCCCGGCGCCGGAGCCGCGCCCCGGCCCCACGGGGATGCCCTGACCCTTGGCAAAGGCGATAAAGTCCCAGACTATGAGGAAATAGTCTACAAAGCCCATCTGGCGAATGACGCCCAACTCATAGTCCAGCCGGTCGGTCAGCTCCTTGCCGTAGCCTGGGTATCGCTGGGCCAGCCCATCATAGCACAGCCGCCGCAGATACGCGAAGGCGTCGGTCTCCCCTTCGGGCAGCTTGAAGCGGGGCAGATGGTAGTGGCCGAATTCAAAGTCGAAATTGCAGCGCTCCGCGATCTTCACCGTGTTGTCCGCCGCCTCCGGCAGGTCCGGGAACAGGGCGCGCATCTCCTCCTCGCTCTTTAAATACAGCTCCTTGGACTCAAAGCGCATCCGGTTCGGGTCGTCCACGGTCTTGCCCATCTGGATGCACATGAGCACATCCTGGTAATAGGCGTCGCTCTTCTCGATATAGTGGGCGTCGTTGGTCAGGGCCAGGGGGATGCCCGTCTCCTTGTGGATGCGGATCAGGCCCCGGGCCGCCTCCTGCTCCTCCCGCAGGCCGTGGTCCTGGATCTCCAGATAGAAGTTGTCCCGGCCGAAGAGGGCGTCCAGCTCCAAGGCCTTGGCCTTGGCCCCCTCATAGTCTCCCGCCCCCAGCATCCGGGGGATGGCCCCGGCGATGCAGCCGGACAGGCAGATCAAGCCCTCGGCGTGCTCATGGAGCAGGGCCCAGTCGATCCGGGGCTTGACGTAGAAACCCCTTGTGAAGCCCTGGCTGACCAGATAACAGAGGTTTTTGTAGCCGGTCTCGTTCTGGCACAGGAGGATCAGGTGGCTGTACTCGTTGTCTATACCGTGGACCTTGTCGTCCATGCTCCGGGGGGCCACATAAACCTCGCAGCCGATGATGGGCTTTACGCCCTCGGCCCGGCAGGCCTTGTAGAAGGCCACCGCGCCGTACATGACCCCGTGGTCGGTGACAGCCAGGGCGGTCTGGCCCAGCTCTTTGGCCCTCCGGGCCACCTGGTCGATCCGGCAGGCCCCGTCCAGCAGAGAATATTCCGTATGCACATGCAGATGGACAAAACTCATGGCTTCCTCCTGTGCGAAAAAAGAGCAAAAAGGGCGACGGAAGCCGCCCTTTTTTACAGTATAGGCTTTTTAACTTACCCGATCACGTAGGGATCGTCCTCTTCCGAGGGGGCCTGCGAAGGCTCAGGCGTGGCGGTGGGTTCCGCAGTGGGCACCGTGGTGGGCGCCGGAGTGGAATTGCTGGCATAGGGGTCGTCGGGCGTGGGCGTAGGCGTGGCGGTGGGCGTGGGGGTGGCCGCGGGCCGGTTATAGCTCACATAGCTGGCGCTGATGTAGCCCGCCCGGCCGTCTACCACCACATTGGCCCAGCCGTTGGAGATGGTGTAGATGGTGATCTGCTTGCCCAGGCCCAGAGAGGTGATGATATCACCGTTGGGCGTCTCGCGGAAGTTGACCCCGTCCCCGGTGACATAGCCGGTCTGGCCGTTGCCGGAGGGCGTGGCGTTGGGGCTGGCGGAGGGAGAGGCCGAGGGGGAGGCGGAGGCGTTGGGAGAGGCGCTGGCATTGGGCGCGGCGGAAGTGCCGGGCTGGCCCAGGGTGCCGGTAGTGCCACCCACGGTGCTGCTGCCGTCCGCGGTGGCGCTGATGGTCAGCGTGGAGCGGATGGAGGTGCCCTCCGAGGCAGGGGAGCTGACGGTGATGACGGCGGTGCCCGCGGCCTTCAGGGTAACGGGTACGGTCATGCTGTCATAGCCGGGGGTGAAGGCGTAGGCGGGGTTTGCCAGGTCGGCTACCGAGGGGTTGTCCGAGCTGATGCGGATCTCCTTGCAGGTGGCGGTCAGGGGCTTGATGGTGATCAGCAGGTCCAGGGTGACAGGCTGGACCTGGCCGGCGGCGTTGGTGCTCAGCGCCACAGGGTAGGAGACCACGGTGGTGTTGTTGACCGTCAGGTCCTCCACGGGGACATAGCTGTTGGCGTTGGCCGCCTCCACGACGACCTTGCCCTTGGCAGTGGTGATGTTGCCTTTCTTGTCCACCTCGTAGCCGGCGGCGGGGTTGTTATACTTGTCCACCACGCTGCCGTTGGCGGATATGTACAGGTCCTCCGCGGAGACGTTGGTCTCCGCCTCGGTCTCCGTTTTGCCGCAGGCGGCCAGGGCAAACAGCATAGCCGCGGCCAGCAGCAGGGAAAGGCTCTTCTTCAGGTTCTTCATGGTCTGAATCTCCTTTGATCTATGTTTTCTGTATATATGAAATCCGTTAAACGGATATATACCTATGTGATATATGAACAGACGGAAAGCCACCTCGATTGTTTCACTCGGCGGCCTCCGCCAGCTGCATGATCTTCCGCAGCCGGTGGGACAGGCAGCTCTTGGTCACCGGCGGGTCGGACAGCAGCGCCAGGTCCGCCAGGCTGGCTGCGGGGTTTGCGATGCGCAGCAGGGCCGCGGCATGCAGGGGCTCCGGCAGCGCGTCCAGCCCGTGGGCCCGGGCCAGGCGGCGGATGGCGTCCAGCTGCTCCTGGGCGGCGGTCACGGTCTTATCTGCGTTGGCCGAGTCGCAATTGATCTGCCTGGTGACGGTGTTTCGCATCTCCTTGTCCACCTTGGCGGTCATGACGTTCATAGCCGTCACCGGCGCGCCGATGCTGGTGCAGAAATCCGCGATGGCGTCGGCCTTTTTGAAGTACAGCAGGGCGTTGCTGCCCCGGACCGTCTCCTTGGGGCTGAAGCCCAGGTCCAACAGCAGGGTCATGGTCTCCCGGCTGACGCTGCGGTGGGGGGTGCCCAGCTCCAGGTGGAAGCGCTTGTCCGGGTCGGTGACGCTGCCGCCGGCCAGAAAGGCCCCCCGGATAAAGGAGGTCCGGCAGCAGTCCTCCTCCAGCACGCCGAAATTCACGTGGTGGGAGACCGTCGCGTCGATCTCCGCGCCGTAGGCGGAGAAGATCCGCAGCAGCTTCTCCCGGTCCCGGATGACGAAGGTCTTTTTCCCGTCCCCCTCCGGTCCGGGCGCCTGGTCGAAGCTGAGGCCGAAGGCCCGCTTGAACAGCCGGGGCAGCCGGGCCGCGAAGGCGGGGCTGGCGGTGATGATCCGGATCTCCCGGGCGGAGAAGGTGTTGCCGTACAGCAGTGCCCCGTAGCACTCGGCCAGGGCGCAGCATTTTCTGTCCGTCCTCGCCTGGCAGAGCTCCGCCTTGGCCTGGGATGAAAAGGACATGCCCGCGCCCCCCTTCTCTGTGTTCTGTGAAGCTTCTTATTTATCCAGGTCCCGGTTGGTGTTCACCGAGTGGACGCCCTGGGACAGCAGATGCTCGTTCAGCGCGGCGGCGATGGCCACGCTCCGGTGCCGGCCGCCGGTGCAGCCGATGGCCACGGTCAGGCTCAGCTTGCCCTCCTCGATATAGAGCGGCAGGAGGAAATCGATCAGATCCTCCACCTTCGCCATAAAGCTCCGGGTCTGCTGGTAGGAGAACACATACTCCGCCACGGGCCGGTCCAGCCCGCAGAGGGGCCGCAGCTCCTCCACGTAATAGGGATTGGGCAGGAAGCGGGCGTCAAAGACCAGGTCCGCGTCCATGGGCAGGCCGTGCTTGTAGCCGAAGGACATCACCGTCACGTCCAGCTCCCGCTCCCGGCCCTCGCCGGCAAAGAGGGAGAACAGCCGGTTCTGGAGCATGCCCAGGGTCATACTGGAGCTGTTGAGCACATAGTCCGCCCGGTCCTTGATGGGCCGGAGCAGCTCCTCCTCCTTCTTCACCGCCTGCTCCACGCTCCCGCCCGGCACAGCCAGGGGGTGGGGGCGGCGGCTCTCCTTATAGCGGCGCACCAGCGTGCGCAGGTCCGCGTCCATATACAGGATGTGGACGGAGCAGTCCATGGCCTTGAGCTCCTCCAGAGTGCTCAGCAGCTGGCCGAAGCCGTCCCGCTCCCGCACATCCGTCACCAGGGCCACCCGCTCGTAGCGGCCCCGGGTGGCCAGGCACAGCTCCGCGAAGCGGGGCATCAGCGCCACCGGCAGATTGTCCACGCAGTAGTAGTCCAGGTCCTCCAGCACGTCCGCCGCGCGGCTCTTTCCCGCGCCGGAGAGGCCGGTGATGATCAAAAATTCCATCTCTCTGTCTCCGTTTCAGCTCCGGTCTCCGCTCTCCTCCGGCTCAAAGAGGATGTGCCGCGGCACGGCGGGCCCCAGGTCCTCCAGCTTGTAGTCCGGCGGGAGAAGGATGATCTCCGGCTCCAGGGCGACGCCGGTCTGCTCATAGACGGTCTTGCGGACGTGGAGCATCAGCTCGTGCACGTCGTGGGATGTGGCGCCCCCGGTGTTGACCACAAAGCCCGCGTGCTTTTCCGACACCTGGGCCCCGCCCACCCGAAAGCCCTTCAGCCCCGCCTGCTCGATGAGGGCGGCGGCGTAGTGCCCCTCCGGGCGCTTGAAGGCGCTGCCCGCCGAGGGCAGGTCCAGAGGCTGCTTTTCCCGGCGGCGCTCGTTCAGCTGCCGCATTTTGGCGGCGATCTCTTCCCGGCTGCCCTCCTCCAGGCGGAACACCGCGCTGAGGATGACGCAGCCGCCCAGCTTCTGGAACAGGCTGCTCCGGTAGCCGAAGCGGCACTGCTCCTTTGTCAGCTCATAGAGCCGCTGCTCCGGCAGATAGTAGCACACCACGCTCTCGAGAACATCCTTCAGCTCGCCGCCGTAGGCGCCCGCGTTCATGACGCAGCCGCCCCCCAGACTGCCTGGGATGCCGGAGGCGAACTCCAGCCCCGCCAGGCCGTTCTGCTGGGCGTAGCCGGAGAGCCTGGACAGGGACACGCCCGCCTCGGCGTAGACGGCCCCGTCGGGCAGGCGGAAGAGCTTGGTGAGCTTTTCCGTGCTGATGATGAACAGCTCCGGCAGCCCCTCGTCGGGGAAGAGCAGGTTGGTGCCGTTGCCCAGGAGCATGGGGGCCAGCTGGTGCTCCTTCAAGATGGCGCAGATCTTCGTCAGGCTCATCACGTCCGACGGGACGGCCAAGGCCCGGACCGGCCCGCCGATCCGGAAGGAGCAGTGCTCTGCCATAGGCTCGTTCTCCAGCAGCCGCAGAGCGGGCAGGCTGGCTTTTATCTCAGAAATGGCTTTTTCGAGCTTTTCCATTCCGATCTCCCAAAATCAGTCAGAGATATATGCAAGAAAACAGGCGGTTTAAAATATGCCACCATTATCGATGGCCTGATCGTGGGCGGCGGCCAGGGCCTCCGCCGCGTTGAAGCCCATCTTCTTCTGCCGGTTGTTCATGGCGGCCAGCTCCAAGATCACCGCCAGGTTCCGGCCCGGCGTCACCGGGATGGTGACCAAGGGCAGCTCCACCCCCAGGATGGTCTCCTTCTCATCGGTCAGGCCCAGCCGGTCGTAGACCTTGCCCTCTTTCCAGGCCTCCATGCGCACCACCACGTCGATAGAGGTCTCCGGCTTTACCGCGCCCACGCCGTAGATGTGCCGCACGTTGATCACGCCGATGCCCCGCAGCTCCATGTAATAGCGGATCATCTCCGGGGCGGTGCCCACCAGGGCGTCCTTGCCGATCTGCTTGACCTCCACCGCGTCGTCCGCCACCAGCCGGTGGCCCCGCTTGATGAGCTCCAGGGCGGTCTCGCTCTTGCCGATGCCGCTGTCGCCCACCAACAGAACGCCCTCGCCGTAGACCTCCACCAGCACCCCGTGGACGGTGGTGCGGGGGGCCAGATAGTTGTGCAGGGAGCGGATCACATCCGCCTGGAACTCGGAGGTGTCCTGGTCGGTGACAAACAGGTTCCGGTCATACTGGGCGGCCATCTCCAGGCATTCCTTGGAGGGCTTCACCCCGTGGCAGACCACCAGGGCGGCGATGTCGTAGGCCATGAAGCGGTCGTAGGCCTCCCGGCGCTCCTCGGAGCTCAGGGTGTCCAAATAGGTGGCTTCCACGTTGCCGATGATCTGCAGGCGCTTGGGGTCGAAGTAATTGTAAAAGCCGGTCAGCTGAAGGGCGGGGCGGTTCACGTCCGCCGTGGTCAGGACCGCGCTCTCATAATCCTTGGACAGATGGGCGGGCGTAAGCCCCAGCTCCTTTACGATGGTGCTGAGTTTGACGGAACGTCTGCTTGCCATAGAGATCCCCTCCGTGCGGCGCATTTTTCTCTACACTATATATTAACCATTTCCTTTCGATTTGGCAATAACTTTCCTTCTTAAATCTTTGAAAACAGGGCCGGAACGGGAAAAATTTTCGGCTCTTTGCCCATTTGATAAAAATTGTGCTTGCATTTGCGTTTCGCTTCTGCTATTATAATAAAGCTGTCTATTCAGTAAAGGAGGTGCTTCAAGCTATGGCAAAGTGTCAGTTTTGCGATAAGGGCGTGACCTTTGGTATCCAGGTCAGCCATTCGCACAGACGCTCCAACCGGTCCTGGAAGCCGAATGTGAAGCGCGTCAAGGCCATCGTGGACGGCTCTCCCAAGCACGTCTACGTCTGCACCCGCTGCCTGCGCAGCGGAAAGGTCACCCGCGCTGTGTAATTTCATCTTATTCAAAATTACCCGAAACAAAGCCTGTCGTATGTCCGACGGGCTTTTTTCGGTTACAGACAGAGGAGAGAGAACATGGAGCTTTTGGAACAGCGGATCTTAAAGGACGGGAAGATCCTTCCCGGCGGCATTTTGAAGGTGGACGGCTTCCTCAACCACCAGATCGACCCGGCCCTGGCCTACGAGATGGCCCTGGAGTGGAAGCGGCTCTTCGCCGGGGAGGAGATCAACAAGGTGCTGACCATCGAGGCCTCCGGCATCGCCCTGGCCTGCATGGCGGGCTATGTGTTCCGCTGCCCCCTGGTCTTTGCCAAGAAGAGCAAGTCCCGCAACATCGCGGACGACGTGTACGCCGTGGAGGTGGAGTCCTTCACCCACGGCAACACCAACACGGTGCTGGTCTCCAAGGAATACCTGGGGCCCGGGGACCGGGTGCTCCTCATCGACGATTTTCTGGCCACCGGCGCCGCTTTGGTGGGTCTCAAGGCCCTGGTGGAGCAGGCGGGCGGCCAGGTCGAGGGCGCGGGCATCGCCATCGAGAAGGCCTTCCAGGGCGGCGGGGAGCTCCTGCGGGCCCAGGGCCTGCGGGTGGAGTCCCTGGCCCGGATCGCCGAAATGGGGGATGACGGCAGCATCCGTTTTTGCTGAACCGGCCCACGATACGAGCGCGGTATGATCCCTGCGTTTTCGGCAAAACTTACAAAATTTTAAACCAAAAAACAGCAGATTTCCCAAAATTCTACTTGACTTTTTTGGGGGAATCTGATAGGCTTAGGGCCATAATAAAGAACCTTTTCGATATATCTCAAATGATGTGGATTTGAAGTCTCTACCCGGGCGCCGTAAATGCCCGGACTATCGAAAATGCTTTTTCCGGCGCGTATTCCCGCGCCGGCCGGCGCATTGGAGACTTCTCTCTCCGATGCGTTTTGTTTTTTCTGTCGCTGTCAACGCCGCGGACGCGGCTTTGATAAATACTTTTTGAGGAGAAACAGAATGAAAAAGCTTCTTTCCCTGCTGCTTGCTCTGACGATGGTCTTCGCTCTGGCCGCCTGCGGCGGAAATTCCGCCCCCGCTGCCGAAGAGCCCGCCGCCGAAGCTCCGGCTGCCGACGCCCCCGCGGCTGACGCTCCCGCTGCCGAGGCCCCTGCCGCCGCTGAGGTCAAGGTCGGCTTCATCCTCCTGCATGATGAGAACTCCACCTACGACAAGAACTTCCTGGACGCCGCTGTGGCTTCCTGCGAAAAGATGGGTGTGGAGTATGTTGTGAAGAGCAACATCCCCGAGGGCCAGGAGTGCTATGACGCCGCCGCCGAGTTGGTCGATGCCGGCTGCAATCTGGTCTTTGCCGACTCCTTCGGCCATGAGTCCTACATGATCCAGGCCGCCAAGGATTTCCCCGAGGTCCAGTTCTGCCACGCCACCGGCACCAAGGCCCACACCGAGGGCCTGGCCAACTATCACAACGCCTTCGCCTCCATCTATGAGGGCCGCTACCTGGCGGGCGTGGCCGCCGGTATGAAGCTCAACGAGATGATCGACGCCGGTGAGTTCACCGCCGACGAGGCCAAGATCGGCTATGTGGGCGCGTTCCCCTATGCCGAGGTGAAGTCCGGCTACACCTCCTTCTTCCTGGGCGTCCGCTCCGTCTGCCCCTCTGTCACCATGGAAGTGACCTTCACCAACTCCTGGTATGACGAGGCCCTGGAGAAGGAAGGCGCCACCCGCCTGATCAACGACGGCTGCAAGCTCATCAGCCAGCACGCGGACTCCATGGGAGCCCCCACTGCCTGCGAGAATGCCGGTGTGCCCGACGTGTCCTACAACGGCAGCACCATCGCCGCCTGCCCCAACACCTTCATCGTCTCCTCCCGTATCGACTGGAGCCCCTACTATGAGTACATGATCAGCTGCGTCCAGAACGGCGAGGCCATTGCCACCGATTGGTGCGGTACCATCGAGACCGGCTCCGTGGTCCTGACCGACGTGAACACCGCCGTTGCCGCTGAGGGCACTCAGGACGCCATCGACGAGGTCAAGGCCAAGCTGGTCGCCGGCGAGCTGCACGTCTTCGACACCTCCACCTGGACCGTGGGCGGCGAGACCCTCACAGAGTACATGGCCGACGTGGACGACATGGGCGACTTCCAGCCCGAGACCAACGTCATCGCCGACGGGTACTTCAACGAGTCCGGCGAAGGCTTCCGCTCCGCGCCTTATTTCGATATCGACATCGACGGCATCACCAATATCGACGCCTGAGATACGCTTTTTCCCGCAAGCTCCGGCAAACTGCCGGAGCTTGCGGAGCCTGCCAGACCGCAAAGGGCAGCGCAGTGACCGTTTGCCGCCGCGCTGCCCTTTGCGATTTGTATTACGGAGAAAGGGAGGGTTCCCGTGGACAACAAAACGGCAGCCGTGACGATGCGGAACATCACCAAGACCTTCGGCAGCGTGGTGGCCAACGACAAGGTCTGGCTGAACATCTACCGGGGGGAGATCCTGGCCCTGCTGGGGGAAAACGGCAGCGGCAAGACGACCCTGATGAATATGCTCTCCGGCATCTATTTCCCCGACGAGGGGCAGATCGCCATCGACGGAAAAGAGGTGGTCATCCGCTCCCCCAAGGACGCCTTTGACCTGGGCATCGGCATGATCCATCAGCACTTCAAGCTGGTGGACGTGCTCTCCGCCGCGGAGAATATCGTCCTGGGCCTGGAGGGCAAGCTGGATCTGAAGGCGGCCACGGAGAAGATCCGGGGGATCTGCGACGCCTACGGCTTCGAGGTGGACCCGGACCAGAAGATCTACGACATGTCCGTCTCCCAGAAGCAGACGGTGGAGATCGTCAAGGTCCTCTACCGGGGCGCGGACATCCTGATCCTGGACGAGCCCACGGCGGTGCTCACCCCCCAGGAGACGGACAAGCTCTTCAACGTCCTGCGCAATATGCGCGACGACGGCAAGGCCATCGTCATCATCACCCACAAGATGCACGAGGTGGAAGAGCTGTCCGACCGGGTGGCCATCCTGCGCCACGGCCAGTTCATCGGCGATATGCCCACGAAAAAGACCAACGCCCAGGAAATGACCAACATGATGGTGGGCCACGCGGTGACCTTGAATATCGACCGGCCCGAGCCCAAAGACCCCAAGCCCCGCATCGAAGTCAAAAACCTGACCGTGCGCAGCATCGACGGGATCTTAAAGCTGGACGACGTGTCCTTCACCGCCAACAGCGGCGAGATCCTGGGCATCGCCGGTATCTCCGGCTGCGGCCAAAAGGAGCTGCTGGAGTCCATCGCGGGGCTTCAGCCGGTGGAGAAGGGCAGCATCGAGTATATCGAGGACGACGGCAGCCGGGAGCAGCTCATCGGCAAGGACCCCCTGAGCATCGCCCAAATGGGCGTGGCCCTGTCCTTTGTGCCGGAGGACCGGCTGGGCATGGGCCTGGTCGGCAATATGGACCTGTCCGACAACATGATGCTCCGCTCCTACCGCCGGGGAAAGGGCCCCTTTACCGACCGGAAAAGCCCCCATGCCCTGGCGGAGAGCGTGGTGACGCGGCTGGAGGTCAACACCCCCGGCGTCTCCACTCCGGTCCGGCGGCTGTCCGGCGGCAACGTGCAGAAGGTGCTGGTGGGCCGGGAGATCTCCTCCGCCCCCACCGTGCTGCTGACGGCCTACGCCGTCCGGGGCCTGGATATCAATTCCTCCTATACCATCTACGACCTGATCAACAAGCAGAAGGAGGCCGGTGTCGCCGTCATTTACGTGGGCGAGGATCTGGATGTGCTGCTGGAGCTGTCCGACCGGATCCTGGTCCTCTGCGGCGGCAAGGTCAGCGGCATCGTCCCCGGCCGGGGGGCCAAAAAGAGAGATGTGGGCATGATGATGACCAGACTGGGAGGTGACGGGAAGCATGAATAACGCAGCGCGCAATCCCCTGTTCCATGTGGCGCGGCGCGGCGCCGTTCCCGCCTGGAAGGCCTGGCTGATCCGGGGCGGAGCGATCCTGCTCTCCCTGGTGGCCTGCGGCCTCATCACCACCGTTGTCACCGGGGAAAACCCTCTGGCTGTCTATGTCACGGTGTTCAACGGCTCCTTCGGCACGGTCCGAAAATTCTGGACGCTGCTCCAGAACGTGGCCATGCTGCTGTGCGTGGCCCTGGCCGTGACGCCGGCCTTTAAGATGCGCTTCTGGAACATCGGCGGCGAGGGCCAGGTGCTGATCGGCGGCCTGGCCGCGGCGGCCTGCATGATCTGCCTGCGGGACAGCTTGCCCAACGCCGCCATCATCGCCCTGATGATCGTCAGCAGCATCGCGGCCGGAGCGGTCTGGGGCGGCATCCCCGCGTTTTTCAAGGCCAAATGGAACACCAACGAGACCCTGTTCACGCTGATGATGAACTATGTGGCGACCCAGCTGGTGGCCTACTTCTGCGTGGTCTGGGAGTCCCCCAAGGGCTCCGGGCAGATCGGCGTGATCAACCAGAGCACCGAGCTGGGCTGGCTGCCGGTGATCGGCGGGCAGCGCTATCTGCTGAATGTGCTGGTGGTGCTGGTGGTGCTGGTCTTTGTGTACGTCTATCTGAACTATACCAAGCACGGCTATGAGATCTCCGTGGTGGGCGAGAGCGAGCGCACGGCCCGCTACGTGGGCATCAAGGTGGAAAAGGTCATCATCCGCACCATGCTCCTCTCCGGCGCCATCTGCGGCCTGACCGGACTGCTGCTGGTGGGCAGCACCAACCATACCCTGACGACGACCATCGCCGCCGGCCGGGGCTTCACCGTCGTCATGGTCTCCTGGCTTGCCAAGTTCAACCCCATCTGGATGGTGGCGACCAGCTTCCTGCTGGTTTTTCTGGAGCGGGGAGCCGGAGAGATCTCCACCAACTTCGGCCTGAACCAGTCCTTTGCGGATATCCTCACCGGCGTGATCCTGTTCTTTATCATCGGAAGCGAGTTCTTCATCAACTACCGGCTCTGCTTCCGGAAGACGGCGGAAAAGGAGGACTGAGCCATGTTTGATATCCTTTCCTTCATCCCCCGGGCGGTGGTGCAGGGCGTCCCCCTGCTGCTGGGCAGCACCGGCGAGACGCTGACCGAGAAGTCCGGCAACCTGAACCTGGGCATCCCCGGCGTCATGTACGTGGGCGCCATCGGCGGCGTGATCGGGGCCTTCTTCTACGAGCAGTCCCTGCCCTCCCCGGAGGCCATCGTCCCCGCCTTGGCGGTGCTGATCCCCCTGCTCTGCTCCCTGCTGGGCTCCCTGCTCATGGGCCTGCTCTACTGCTTCCTGACGGTCACCCTTCGGGCCAACCAGAACGTCACCGGCCTGGCCCTGACCACCTTCGGCGTGGGCATCGGCAACTTCTTCGGAGGCTCGCTGATCAAGCTGGCGGGGGCGGATGTGCCCTCCCTGGCGCTCTCGGCCACCAGCGGTTACTTCAGCAAGTCCCTGCCTGTATCCAGCGCCTTTGGCAAGATCTTCCTCTCCTACGGTTTTCTGGCCTACCTGGCGGTGATCATCGCCCTGGTGGCCGGCTACGTGCTCAAGCACACGCGGGTGGGCCTGCACCTGCGGGCCGTGGGCGAGAGCCCCAACACCGCCGACGCCGCCGGCATCAACGTCAACCGTTACAAATACGTGGCCACCTGTACCGGCAGCATGATCGCCGGCCTGGGCGGACTGTACTACGTGATGGACTACGCCTCCGGCGTCTGGTCCAACAACGGCTTCGGCGACCGGGGCTGGCTGGCTATCGCGCTGGTCATCTTCACCATCTGGCGGCCCAATGTGGGCGTACTGTCCTCCTTCCTCTTCGGCGGGCTGTATATCCTGCATATGTATATCCCCTCCGGCATGAACCTGGCGGTCAAAGAGCTGTATAAGATGATCCCCTATGTGGTGACGATCGTCGTCCTCGTGATCACCAGCATGCGCAACAAGCGGGAGAACCAGCCCCCCGCTGCACTGGGCCTGGCCTACTTCCGAGAGGAAAGATAAGATATCCAGACATGATTTCCGTCCTTTTCCACAAAAAAGGACGGAAATTTTTATCAGATCCTCCAATTGTTTAGCGCCCGGTTCTCCGGTATAATAGGCACGGGATTATGATAATCCCAAAAAATTTGATTGCGTGCACGGCTCTCCATATTTCTATAGTCGTGTACAGCACTAAAAAAGGAGGAAATGCAAGTTCCCTGGGGCTCGGGGTGCGGCAGTGTGGAGACCTGTCGTAAAGCGGCGCGCTGTATACCGGCGGCCGTGAGGGCACAGGCGCGGAGGCCCTGTGTTCGGAGTCGAGAAGTATGGCATCTGTTACCCTGAAAAACATCAAGAAGGTGTATCCGTTCATCAGCGGAGAGACCAAGAAGAAGAAAAAGAAAAAGGACGATGCTCCCGAAGAGAAGAAGGCCAACCTTCAGATCACTGACGAAGGCGTCGTAGCGGTGCAGGAGTTCAGCCTGGACATCGCGGACCGTGAGTTCATCGTTCTGGTCGGCCCCTCCGGCTGCGGCAAGTCCACCACCCTGCGTATGGTGGCCGGCCTGGAGGAGATCTCCGGCGGCGAGCTGTACATCAACGGCAAGCTCATGAACGACGTGGCCCCCAAAGACCGCGACATCGCCATGGTCTTCCAGAACTACGCTCTGTATCCCCACATGACCGTGTATGACAACATCGCCTTCTCTCTGAAGCTGCGCAAGGAGAACAAGGACGTTATCGACAAGAAGGTCCGTGAGGCCGCCGAGATCCTGGACATCACCCAGTACCTGGACCGGAAGCCCAAGGCTCTGTCCGGTGGCCAGCGTCAGCGTGTGGCTATCGGCCGCGCCATCGTCCGTGACCCCGCCGTGCTGCTGATGGACGAGCCTCTGTCCAACCTGGACGCCAAGCTCCGTAACCAGATGCGCGCTGAGATCATCAAGCTCCGTGAGCGGATCAACACCACCTTCATGTATGTCACCCATGACCAGACCGAGGCCATGACCCTGGGCGACCGGATCGTCATCATGCGTGACGGCTACATCCAGCAGATCGGCACTCCTCAGGAAGTCTTCGATCATCCCCGGAATCTGTTCGTCGCCGGCTTCATCGGCACGCCTCAGATGAACTTCTTTGACGCCCAGCTGGTCAAAGACGGCGGCAAGTACGCTGTGGAAGTGGGCGGCATCAAGGTCGTTCTGGACGAGGAGAAGCAGGCCCGCCTGGCCGCCAACAACGTGGCTCCGCAGGCCGTCACCCTGGGCGTGCGGCCTGACCACACCGACCTGGGCGAGACCGGCATCGAGGCCACCGTGGACGTGTCCGAAATGATGGGCTCCTCCGTGCACCTGCACGTCACTGCCGAGGGCAAGGACGTCATCATCATCGTCCCCACCATCGAGATGAAGGGGCACTACGCCATTGGCGACAAGGTTCACTTCACCTTCGGCGGCAACGTGGCCCACGTGTTCAGCAAGGAGACCGAGAAGAACCTGGAGTACTGATTCATAACATAGCAGCCTTAAGGCCGCCCGAAAGGGCGGCCTTTTCATGTCCTGGAAAGCGCCGCCTCTGTACAAAAGGGAAAAAATGTGGTAAACTATTTTCAATTTTTCGAGTAAAGGACGCCTGTTTTGGCGGATGGGAGCGCTATGGAAGCTCTGATGAAAGTGATCATTGCCGGGGCCGGGAAGATCGGGCACTCGGTGGCCGCCACCCTGGCCGCCGAGGGGCACGACGTGACGGTGATCGACCGGGACCCGGAGACCATTGGCGTCTTGTCCAACGCGCTGGACGTGATCTGCGTGGAGGGCAGCGCCACGAACCCGGAGACTCTGCTGGAGGCCGGGGCCGCCCACGCGGATCTCCTGGTGGCGGCCACCCAGCTGGACGAGGTGAACATGGTCTGCGGCATCTCCGCCCGGCAGCTGGGCACCAAGCATGTGGTGGCCCGCATCCGGGACCCGGAGTACCTGAGCCAGACGGAGTTTCTGCGGGAGGCCCTGGGCCTGTCCGTCATCGTCAACCCGGAGTATGAGTGCGCCAAGGAGATCTCCCGCATCCTCCACTTCCCCAGCGCCGTGCGGGTGGACTCCTTTTCCAAGGGCAGCGTGGAGATCGTGGAATACTGGGTGCGCCCCGGCGGCAAGCTGGACGGCCTCCAGCTGAAGCAGCTGCCCCAGCAGTCCGGCGCCAAGGTCCTGGTGGGCATGGTGGAGCGGGGCGGGGAGGCCATCATCCCCAACGGCGGCTTCACCCTCCGCTCCGGGGACAGGCTGAGCATCACCGGCTCCACCGGCGAGCTGCGCCGCTTCTTTATGGCCACCGGCCTGTATAAAAGGCCGGTGCGCCGGGTCATCATCATGGGCGGGGGCCGGATCGCCGTGTACCTGGCCCGGATGCTGCTGGAGAGCGGCATGACCGTGACCATCATCGAGCGCAGCCGGGAGCGCTGCGACCGGCTCTGCGATCTGGTCCCCAAGGTCCGGGTCATCTGCGGCGACGCCACCCGGCGGGACGTGCTGCTGGAGGAGGGCCTTCTGAACGCCGACGCCTTTGTGGCCGTCACCGGGGACGACGGGGACAACATCATCACCTCCCTCTACGCCCAGAGCTGTCAGGTGGGGAAGATCGTCACCAAGGTGAACCGGGAGCACTTTTCGGAGATCTTAGAGAGCTCGGGCCTGGAGAGCGTGGTGGCGCCCAAGAACCTGGTCACCCAGCAGCTGGCCCGCTACGTCCGGGCCATGAGCAACTCCCTGGGCAGCAGCATCGAGACCCTCTACCGCCTGGCGGACGGGAAGGTGGAGGCCCTGGAGTTCAAGGTCCGGGAGGACGCGGCCTGCCTGAATGTGCCCCTGAAGGACCTGAAGCTCAAGCCCAACATCCTGCTCAGCGCCGTGATCCGGGGCAGCCGCAGCCTGCTCCCAGACGGCAATACCCGGCTCCTGGCCGGGGACCACGCGGTGGTGATCAGCGCCGCCGGGCGGCTGCACGATCTGGACGACATCCTTGAGGACAGCTGATGAACGGGAAAATGATCTGCCGCGTGCTGGGCCTGATCCTGCTCACGCTGGCCGCGCTGATGCTTCTGCCCCTGCTCACGGGGCTGCTGTACGGAGAAAATGTCTCCAACTTCCTTATCACCATCGCCCTTTCCGCCGCCCTGGGCTTTGCCCTCACCCGCATCAAACCCGCCCGGAGCAGCTTTTTCGCCCGGGAGGGCTTCATGATCGTGGGCCTGGGCTGGATCGCCATGTCCCTCATCGGGGCGCTGCCCTTTGTCCTCAGCGGCAGCATCCCCTCTTATATCGACGCGGTGTTTGAGACCGTCTCCGGCTTTACCACCACCGGGGCCTCCATCCTGACGGACTTCGGCGTCATGGGCCGGGCGGACATGTTCTGGCGCTGCTTCACCCACTGGGTGGGCGGCATGGGGGTGCTGGTGTTCATGATGGCGGTGCTGCCCATGGGGGAGGACCACTCCATGCACATCATGCGGGCGGAGGTGCCCGGCCCCACGGTGGGCAAGCTGGTGCCCCGCACCCGGAGGACCGCCTCCATCCTGTATATGATCTACATCGCCATGACCCTCCTGGAGACGTTGCTGCTCCTGCTGGGGGGCATGGATCTCTATGACGCGCTGGTCCACTCCTTTGCCACCGCCGGCACAGGCGGCTTTTCCTCCCTGCCCAACAGCGTGGGGGGCTTCGGCAGCGCGTATATCGAGCTGGTCATCGCGACCTTTATGCTGCTGTTCGGCGTGAACTTTAACCTGTACTTTCTCCTGCTCATCGGCCGGGTCCGGGACGCGCTCAAAAACGAGGAACTGCGCTGGTACGCCGGTATCGTGGCGGCGGCGGTGCTGCTGATCACCCTGGGCATCTCCGGCCGCTACGGCTTCCTCACCGCCCTGCGCCACGCCTATTTCAACGTGGCCTCCATCATCAGCACCACCGGCTTCGGCACGGAGGATTTTGTGCTCTGGCCGGAGTTCTGCAAGTGGGTCCTCATCCTGCTGATGTTTACCGGCGCCTGCGCCGGCAGCACCGGCGGCGGGCTGAAGATCTCCCGTGTGGCCATCCTCTGCAAGGCCGCCGGAGTGGAGATCCGGACCATGGTCCGCCCCCGAAGCGTCACCCGGGTGCAGCTGGACGGCCGCCGGGTGGCCGACGGGACCGTCCGGGCGACCCTCCTGTTTCTGATGCTCTATCTGTTTTTGCTGCTGCTGTTCAGCTTTCTGCTCTCCTTTGACGGCTACGACATCGCCACCACCTTCACCGCGGCCCTGTCCTGCCTGTCCAATATCGGCCCCGGCATGGGCCTGGTGGGCCCCACGGGGAACTTCGCAATTTTTTCGGCCCCCTCCAAGCTGCTGCTGTCCCTGGCCATGCTCATCGGCCGGCTTGAGATCTATCCGATCCTGGTGCTCCTGACCCCGCGCACCTGGAAAAATTAGCATGCTTCAAACGCGACCCTGCACACCAGAAACTGAAAGGAGAGGCCCATGAAGACCCGCTTTCGGCTGACGCCCGCCCGGATCATCCTGCTGAGCTTTCTGCTGATGATCTGCCTGGGCACGGCGCTGCTGTCCCTGCCCTTTGCCACGGCCCAGGGCCTCCGGGCCCCCTTGGAGACGGCCCTGTTTACCGCCGTCTCCGCCTCCTGCGTCACGGGCCTGGTGCTCCAGGACACGGCCCAATACTGGTCCCTCTTCGGCCAGGGGGTGATCCTGTGCCTCATCCAGGTGGGCGGCATGGGCGTGGTGACTATGGCGGTGCTGCTGATGGTATTCTCCGGCCGGAAGATCGGCCTGCGCCAGCGCTGGATCATGCAGGAGTCCATCGCCGCACCCCAGGTGGGCGGCATCGTGCGCATGACGGGCATGATCCTGAAGATCACCCTCTGCGCGGAGCTGCTGGGGGCTGCGCTGCTGGCCCTGCGCTTCTGCCCCCGCTTCGGCCTGGGCCGGGGGCTCTGGGCGGCCCTGTTCACCTCCGTCTCCGCCTTCTGCAACGCGGGCTTTGACCTGATGGGCCGGGGCGGGGAGGCCTTCTCCTCCCTGACCGCCTTCCGGGGCGACGTCCTGGTGAACCTGACGGTGACGGCGCTGATCCTCACCGGCGGCCTGGGCTTCTGGACCTGGCGGGACATCCGGGAGCACGGGCGGCACCTGAAGCGCTACAGCGCCCAGAGCAAGCTGATCCTCAGCCTCTCCGCCGCGCTAGTCCTGGGGGGCTTCCTGTTCATGCTCCTCTGGGAGCTGCGGCAGCCCCAGTGGCAGGGGCTCAGCGCCCCGGAAAAGGCGGTCACCGCCCTGTTCCACGCGGTGACGCCCCGGACCGCCGGCTTCAACACCCTGGACCTGAACGCCATGAGCGCCGGCGGCCAGCTGGTCACCCTGGCGCTGATGCTGGTGGGCGGGGCCCCCGGCTCCACCGCCGGCGGCTTCAAGCTGACCACCCTGGCCCTGCTGCTGCTGAGCGTGCGCAGCGTGTTCCGGGGGAAGGACAGCGTCTACGCCTTCGGCCGCCGGATCGCCGACGGGGCGGTCCGCTCCGCGGCGGCGCTCTTTCTGCTGTACATCCTGCTGTTTCTCGGCGCGGGGCTGCTGATCGCCTGCCTGGAGGGCCTGCCCCTGATGCCCGCTTTGTTTGAGTCCGCCTCCGCCGTCGCCACGGTGGGCCTGTCCCTATCGCTGACGCCTCAACTGGGGACCCTGTCCCACCTGCTGCTGATCCTGCTGATGTACTGCGGGCGCGTGGGCGGCCTGACCCTGCTCTACGCCGCCGCGTCCCGGACTGCCGACGACGGGGCCCGCTATCCCCTGGAAAACGTAGCCGTTGGATAATATATAATATAAGGAGGACCCCATGAAATCGGTACTTTTGATTGGGCTGGGCCGCTTCGGCATGGACCTGGCCCAGGCCCTGAGCGAGCAGGGCAACGAGGTCCTGGCCGTGGACCGGGACGAGGCCCGGGTCAACGACGCGCTGAAATACGTCACCAGCGCCCAGATCGGGGACGCCACCAGCGAGCGCTTCATCGAGTCCCTGGGGGTGCGGAACTTTGAGCTGTGCATCGTCAGCATCGGGGACGATTTCCGCAGCTCCCTGGAGGCCACCGCGCTCCTGAAGGAGAAAGGGGCCCCCTTCGTCCTCTCCCGGGCCACCGGGGACAGCCACGCCAAGTTCCTCCTGCACAACGGTGCGGACGAGGTGATCCGCATGGAGCGGCATATGGCCCGCTGGACCGCCGTCACCTACAGCGACGACAGGATCTTCGACTACATGCAGCTCAGCAACGACTACGCCATCTACGAGGCCTCGGTCCCGGCCGCCTGGCAGGGGAAGACGGTGGTGGACCTGGACGTGCGCCGGCGCTACAACATCAATGTCCTGGCGGTGAAGCGCGCGGGCGTCCTGACGCCGCTGACCGGCCCCGGGCACGTGTTCTCCTCCGGGGAGACCCTGCTGATCTTAGGCGCCCGGAAGGACATGAACCGCTTTTTGAAGCTGTAAGAGTAAAGGCTCCGGGTGAAGGCAAAATGCCCTCACCCGGAGCCTTTACTTACCACGGAGCAGATCCGCCAGGGCCTCCACGTCCTCCCGGCGGGTGGCCCAGCCGGTGACCAGGCGGATGGCGCTGCGCCTCTCGTCCACCGGCTCCCAGAGATTGAAGGCCGCCTCTTTGCGCAGAGCGGCGATCCGGCCGTTGTCCAGAACGAAGAACTGCTGGTTGGTGGGCGAGTCGATAAAGAGCTCCAGCCCTGCCTTGAGCGCCGCGGCCTTCAGCTCCAGAGCCAGCTCCACCGCCTGCCGGCCGATCTGAAGGTACAGCCCATCGGTGAACAGGGCATCGAACTGCACGCCCAGGAGCCGGCCCTTAGCCAGCATGGCCCCCTGCTGCTTGGTCATGGTGTCGAAATGGGGCGGCATGCCGTGCCGGGGGAAGACCAGGGCCTCCCCGAAGAGGGCCCCCACCTTGGTGCCGCCCACGGAAAAGGCGTCGCAGCAGGCGGCGATGTCCCCGATGCCCAGGTCGGAGGCGGGGGAGGCCAGGCCGTAGCCCAGGCGAGCCCCATCTATGTACAGGCGCAGGTCATAGCGCCGGCAGAGGGCGGCCAGGGCGCTCAGCTCCGCTTTGGTATAGAGCGTGCCCAGCTCGGTGGGGTGGGAGAGATAGACCATGCCCGGAAAGGGCATGTGGCTGTGGGTCTCGTCGGCGTAAAAGCGCTCCAAATACGCCTCTAAGACCTCCGGGGGCAGCTTGCCCTCCCGGCCCGGCAGGGGGATCACCTTGTGGCCCGTGAACTCCACGGCCCCGGCCTCGTGGGTGTTGATATGCCCGGTGCCGGCGCAGAGCACCGCCTCATAGCGCCGGAGCAGGGCCGAGAGCACCAGGAGATTGGCCTGGGTGCCGCCGCTGACGAAGCTCACATCGGCCTCCGCATCCCCGCAGAAGGCCCGGAGCTTTTTGGCGGCTCGCTCGCAGTATTCGTCCGTGCCGTAGCCCGGCAGGGAGAGGGCGTTGGTGTCCGCCAGGGCCCGGAGCACCTGGGGATGGGCGCCCTCGGAATAGTCGTTCTGAAAGAAGAGCATGGGGAAAACCTCCCGGTCCTCTAAGAAAATTTTCTCTTAGATTTTACCATAGTGTATGAATTTTGCAAGCACCGGAGGGGCGAAAACGGGCAAAACGGAAAATTTTATAAAAGCGATTGACAAGGCCCCGAAAGGGCGCATATAATGTCGCCGGTGCTTTAAGTGAGGTACAGAGAGACCTCCAAGGACTGCCGCGGAGCCATGGGCTTCCGCAGTGCCATGTCGTTCAGACGCGGCTCTCCTTGGGAGAGCCGCGTTTTTTCGTGGTTCTCTGGAGTACCGGGAAAATCGAATAGAGAAAGAGGAGGATCATCGAAATGGACGAGAACAAGAAACAGGCTGTAAAGGATCAGGACTACTCCCTTGAGAGCGTACCGCACAGCGCCCGGAAGGGCTTCTGGCCCATGTTCTTCATCATGCTGGGCTTCACCTTCTTCTCCGCCAGTATGTCTGTAGGCGCCAAGCTGGGCAACGGCATGGATCTGTCCGGCTTTGTCTGGGCGGTGCTCATCGGCGGCGTCATTTTAGGGGCCTATACCGGCGCTCTTGGCTACATCGGCAGCCGCACCGGCATGTCCCTGGACCTGCTGGCCCAGCGCTCCTTCGGCCGCTACGGCTCCTATCTGCCCTCCGCCCTCATCAGCTTCACCCAGATCGGCTGGTTCGGCGTGGGCGTGGCCATGTTCGCCATCCCGGCGGCGGAGGCGCTGCATGTCAGCCCCGTGCTGCTGGTGGTGATCGCCGGCGTGTGCATGACCTCCTCCGCTTATTTCGGCATCAAGGGCCTGGAGATCGTCAGCTATGTCTCCGTGCCGCTGATCGCCGTGCTGGGCGTCTACTCCATGGTCACCGCCACGGTGGACGGCGGCGGCCTGGCCGCGGTGTTCGCCAAGAGCACCGGCGGCGTGAGCCTGTTCGCGGGCGTGGGCCTGGTCATCGGCTCCTTCGTCAGCGGCGGCACCGCCACCCCCAACTTCACCCGCTTTGCCCGGGACAATAAGGTGGCCGTTATCACCACCGTCATCGCCTTCTTTGTGGGCAACACCCTGATGTTCGCCTTCGGCGCGGTGGGCGGCGCTTTCACCGGCAAGGACGATATCTTCTACGTCATGATGGCCCAGGGCCTGCTGGTCCCGGCGCTGATCGTGCTGGGCGCCAACATCTGGACCACCAATGACAACGCCCTGTACACCTCCGGCCTGGGCCTGTCCAACATCACCCGGGTCCGCAAAAAGCCCATGGTCCTGGTGGCCGGCATCATCGGCACCGTCACCGCCATCTGGCTGTACAACAACTTCATCGGCTGGCTCAACTTCCTCAACGCCACCCTGCCCCCGGTGGGCGCTATCATCGTGCTGGACTTCTTCCTCAACAGCAAGTCCTACTCCGACGATATCCCCGTGGAGCGGCCTGTGAACATCGGCGCGGTGCTGGGTGTGGTGGCCGGCGCGCTGGTGGGCAACTTCGTCAGCTGGGGCATCGCCTCCATCAACGCCATGGTCGTGGCCTGCCTGTGCTACGGGGTCTGCGCGGTGCTGACCAAGAAGAAGTAAGGGGGGAGAGAGCATGCTGTTTCAGAATGCCCGGATCGAGAACGCGGAGAAGACGGCCGACTTTCGTGTGGAGGACGGGAAGTTCCTGGCCTTCGCCGAAAAGCTCCGGCCCCTGGAGGGGGAGGAGACGGTGGACCTGGCCGGTAAGCTGGTCCTGCCGCCCTTCATCGAGTCCCACGTGCACCTGGACACCTGCCTGACGGCGGGGGACCCGGTGTGGAACATGTCCGGCACCCTCTTTGAGGGCATCGAGTGCTGGGCCAAGCGCAAGGACAAGCTGAGCCCGGAGGATATCCGCCAGCGGGTCCGGCAGGCCGTCCGGCTCTACGCCCGCAACGGCGTCCAGTTCATCCGCAGCCATGTGGACGTGACCGACCCCAAGCTCACCGCCATGGAGACCATGCTGGAGCTCCGGGAGGAGCTGCGGGACGTGATGACCATCCAGATCGTGGCCTTCCCCCAGGAGGGCATCCTCAGCTACCCCAACGGCAAGGAGCTGCTGGAGGAGGCCGTGAAGATGGGGGCCGATTGCGTGGGCGCCATCCCCCACTATGAGTTCACCCGGGAGTACAGCGTGGAATCTCTGAACTTCGCCCTGGAGCTGGCCGCGGAGAACGACCGCTTGGTGGACGTCCACTGCGACGAGATCGACGACGAGGCCTCCCGTGGCCTGGAGACCGTGGCGGCCCGGGCGCTGGAGCTGGGCCTCTTCGACAAGGTCACCGCCAGCCACACCACCGCCATGCACTCCTACAACAACGCCTATGTGCTGCGCCTGATGCGGCTTTTGAAGATGAGCCGGATCAACTTCGTTTGCAACCCCCTGGTGAACACCCATCTCCAGGGCCGGATCGACACCTATCCCCGCCGCCGGGGCGTGACCCGGGTCAAGGAGCTGACGGCGGAGGGGCTCAACGTCTCCTTCGGCCATGACGATATCTTCGACCCCTGGTATCCCATGGGCAGCGGCAGCCTGCGGGACGTGGTGTTCCTGGGACTGCATGTGACCCAGATGATGGGCTACGAGGAGATCATGAACTCCTATAAGTTCATCACCCACAACGCGGCCCGGACCCTGCACCTGGGCGAGAGCTACGGCCTGGAGGCCGGCCGCCCCGCCAGCTTCATCGTGCTGGACGCGGAGAACTACTACGACGCCCTGAACCGGAACGCCCCCGTCCTGGCCTCCTATAAGGCCGGGAAGCTGCTGAGCCGGACCAAGCCTGCCGAGGCGGAGCTGCTGTTCTGAAAACTTTCCTACTATATATAATATAGGATCATTCTCTGGCAGACTCTCCGACGCTCGATTTACTGCGCACCAACATGGCCCCCCTGTGCAAGGGGGGGCCATAAGCGCGTCAGAGGAAAATATACCCGCGAAAAAATTTTTTAAAAAAACTAAAAAAAGATGAGCCGTTTTTGGCGAGGGCTGCGTCTTAATAAGTGAAGGGACTTGAAAGGCGAAAAAAGAGACTTGACAATTTTCGCCAAAAAGCATACCCTATACCTATTAGGTACGCGTTAAAATGGCGGAACGCGTTAAAACGGCCCTTATGATTGGAGGAAAACACATGATCAAAAATCACAGGAAGCTTTTGGCGTTTCTGCTGTGCGCGGCCCTGCTGTGCACGCTGGCCGGCTTTACCGTAGCCGGGACCGCCCACGATGACCACGACCATGACCATGAGAGCGAAGCTCTGAACGCCGTGCTGGCCTCCCCCCTGGTGACCAGCCTGGATTTCGAGGCCGTCCCTCTGGCCGGCGACCCGGAAGTCGTCTCCCTTGAAGACGAGGCCTCTCCGGAACCCCAGCAGGAGTCCACGACTGCTCCGGAACCGACGCCTACGCCCACACCGGAATCCACTCCGGAACCGACCCCTGAGGCGACACAGGAGCCGCCCGCGGACACGACCTCTCCGGAGCCCCCGGCGGACACGACCACTCCGCCTCCGGCCGCGACCCAGTGCCCCCACAAGTGGGAGACCCGCGTTGAAAGCAGCTCGTTTGACTGCTACTACGGGACTACTGAGCGGTATTACGAGGTGTGCACCCTTTGCGGCGCCCGCACGGACACCGCGTCCCGCCCCGTCGGCACATGGACCAAACAGGAACATGAATTCAGAACAGAAAACATTGACAGCGGCTGCCCGGGCAATCCGTCTAAACAGCTGACGTGCAATAAATGCGGATATTCTAAGTTTGAGCAGGGAGGCCACACTTGGGGCCCCTGGACCGGTTCCGGCGCCAACCAGACGCGGACCTGTTCCTCCTGCAACAAGACCGAGAGCAAGATCTGCAGCCACAACTGGGTGAAGCACGAGACGCCCAGCACCTGCACCGTCCATGGCTCTTCCTATGAGCAGTGCAGCCTCTGCGGGGCCAAGAGGAATGAGAACAACAGCCTTCCCCTCGCTCCCCACAAGTACAGCGACAATTCCGACGACTGCACCAAGTCCAAGACATGCTCGGTTTGCGGCACGACCTCGAAAGGCTACTCCAGCCACAGCTTCACCGGGCAGTACGGCTATGACAACGATTCCCATTGGCAGAAATGTGCCCGCTGCGCAGTCGAGCAGAAGGTAGCGCACACCAGAGCCAATTCTACCGACTGCACCAAGCTGGGCAAGTGCACCGTCTGCGGCGCGCCCGCGATCGACAGCGGCAAGCAGCACAACTATACGATCAAGGGCAGCTCAGTGCTGGCCTACCACGAGAAGAAATGCAGCAACCCCGGCTGCTCGTCCACCATCAGAGAGGACCACTACACCAGTAACGCAAAAGTCTGCGGAGTGGCGCAGTGGTGCGACTTCTGCGGAGTCAAGATGTCCGATGCCTCCGGCTCCCACAGCTACGGCGGCTGGACGGCCACCGCTTCCGGCCACAGCCGGACCTGCACCATCTGCGGCTACACCCAGACCGCTTCCCACACCGCCAACCGCAGCGGCAACGGCAGCTGCACCACCTCCATCACCTGCACCACCTGCGGCTACGTGGTGACCAAGGGCTATTCCGACCACTCCTTCGGCGTCTGGATGTCCAACGGCAGCACCCACTACCGCACCTGCACCCACCCCGGCTGCACCGCTCAGCAGAGCTCCGCCCATACCGGCGGTAAGGCCACCTGCACCTCCGCGGCCGTGTGCAGCATCTGCGGCGCCAGCTACGGCAGCAAGTCCAACAGCCATGTAGGCGGCACCGAGATCCGCAACGCCAAGCCCGCCGAGGTGGGCAAGGCTGGCTACACCGGCGACACCTACTGCCTGGGCTGCGGCAAGAAGATCAGCTCCGGCAGCACCATCAAGGCTCTGTCCGAGAACCATAAGCACAGCTTCACCGGCGCCTGGCACAGCGACAGCGCCAGCCACTGGCATCAGTGCTCCTGCGGCGAGCGCGGGGATGAGGCGGCCCACAGCTTCAAAAACGGCAAGTGCTCCGTCTGCGGCGTGGCCGATCCCAACTACAAGGTCTGTTCCGGCAGCAGCCATGTGGGCGGCACCGAGCTGAAGAATGCCAAGGCCGCCGAGGTGGGCAAGGCCGGCTACACCGGCGACCTGTACTGCACTGCCTGCGGCAAGATGCTCACCAAGGGCACCAATATCCCCGCTCTGAAGGCCGACCATGTGCATGAATACTCCGTGGTCTGGCGTACGGACGGCGCCAGCCACTGGAAGGACTGCACCTGCGGCGACATTGCCCAGAAGTCCGCGCACAGCTTCAAAAACGGCGTCTGCTCCGTCTGCGGCGTGGTCGATCCCAACTATGTGAAGACCTGCTCCGGCAATAACCATGTGGGCGGCACGGAGCTGCGCGGCCACGTTGCCGCTGCTGTGGGCAAGGCCGGCTACACCGGCGACACCTACTGCCAGGGCTGCGGCAAACTCCTCACCAAGGGCACTGAGATCAAGGCCCTGGCGGAGAACCACGTGCACAAGTACTCCTCCACCTGGAACAGCGACGCCAACAACCACTGGAAGGACTGCAGCTGCGGCGAGGTCAGCCGCAAAGCGGCCCACACCTTCATCAACGGCAAGTGCACTGTCTGCGGAGTGGATGATCCCAATGCCGCCGAGAAGGCTCATGCCCACAAGTACGGCGATCTGATCTCCGACGGCCAGTACCACTGGCGCGTCTGCACCATCTGCGGTCTGCAGGCCGAGAAAACGGCTCATACCATACTCAACGGCTCCTGCATGACCTGCGGCTACCAGCTTCCGGCCATTGAGAAGGTCAAGGACGTGTCCACTAAGGACTGGTTCTACGATTCCGTCAAGACGGTCGTGGAGGCCGGCCTGCTCAGCGGCGGCAAGTCCGCGGATAAGAACACCAGCTTCAAGCCCACCGACGAGGTGAGCCTGGCTGACACGGTGGACGCTCTCTACCGTCTGGCCGGCAGCCCCGCCGCCTCCACCGAGACCAAGTTCAAGGACGTGAAGGCCGGCGATTACTTCGCCTCCGCCGCTGCCTGGATCACCGCCAACAGCATCGTGGAAGTCGAGGGCGATGAGTTCAACGCCGACAAGGCCACCACCATGGAAGAGATGGTCACCCTCCTGTGGCGCTTCGCCCAGACCGCCGGCTGGAAGACCGACGTCAAGGGCTTTGAGGCTCCCAAGGACGCCGATGAGGCCGAGGCCGCCGAGGCTATGGCCTGGGCCGCCGACCAGGGCCTGACCGAGGAGCTCTACGGCGACGAGGCCGTGACGGCAGACAGCGTGGTGAACCGGGCCGAGGCCGCTACGATCCTGGCTAAGTTCATGACCCTCATCGAGGAAAACGGCCTGCCTGAGATCGAGAACGGCGTGGAGGAAGTCTCCACCTGATCCGGTAGAACAGCGAAAAATCTATAAATAACCCAAACAAAAACTGCGAAAAGCCAAACGGCTTTTCGCAGTTTTTTGTCGATGTCTACAGCTTCTTCCTCAATCGTCCGGCGGCCCAGATGGCGGGCAGGACGACAAAGGCGAAGAGCATGTTCAGGCCTGGGATCAGCTTCTCCGACCAGAAGCTCATGCTCTCCGGGTCCGGGGCGATGAGCAGGCCGCAGCCGATGGCCGCGGCGGCGCAGGCCCAGACCACCCAGCGCCGGCAGCTCAGGTCCAGGCGCTTCTCCCCGTGGTAGGCGGGCGTTTCCCCCAGGGCCAGCCGCAGGCAGAATTGGGCGGCGAAGAGCAGCAGCGAGGTCAGCAGAAAGTCCGGGAGGACCCAGAGCGTCACCACCAGGGCCTCGATCCGCTCCAGGCTGTTGAAGAAGACCAGGTTCCGAACCAGGGAGAAGAAGGGCCGGGTGAGCCGGCCGGTCAGCTCCGCGCCGAAGCTGCCCACCACCGCCACACACAGGGCGGTCAGCAGCAGACAGGTGCCCAGCAGGGCCCGGGCGCCGGAGCGAAAGGGACCCTCCTCCTTGGGGGCGGGCCCGGCCAGAAAGCAGATCAGATAGCAGACCGCCGACAGTACGTCGATGACCGGCAGCGTCCCTAAGAGGACGGGGCCCGCGTCGGCCACGGTCACCGGCAGGAGATTGAGCTTTTCCACCTTGAAGAGGGCGAAGGCTAAGATCAGCAGGAGGATCCCCAGCAGGGCGGGCAGCGCCAGCCGGGCCACCCGGACCAGGGAGCGGGCCGAGCCCAAAGCGGCGATCAGACTGACCAGCCCCATGGTGACGGTGAAGACGCCGGGGCTGCTGAGAGGGAAGATGGTGGTGATGAAGCGGTCCGCCCCGGAGCGGAGCACGAAGCCCGCGTAGAGCAGCAGCCAGAGGGGGATGAGGACCAGGGCCGCCCGCCCGGTCTTCTGCCCCAGAGCCCGCAGGGTCAGCTCCGCCAGCCCCTCCCCCTCCCGCCGGGTCCCCAGGAACAGGCACAAAAAGCGCAGGTACAGCAGCATGAGCAGCCCCGCCGCCAGGGCGGAGAGCCAGGCGGCTCTCCCGGCCAGCTGGACGGAGCCTGTGGGGAAGATCCGCAGAGAGGGCGAGAGCAGCGCCACAAAGGCCAGGGCGATCAGCTGCCGCCAGTTATAGACATGCTTAGAATTCACGGTCAGGCATCCTTTAAGTTGTTGATATGGCTCAGCTCCCCGCTGACGGAGATGCGAAATTCCAGCCCGGGCAGCAGCTCCGGAAAGGAGCTGTCCAGGGCCCGGAAGCGGAGGGGGGCCGCCAGCTCTACCTGGCTGGCCAGGCCCAGAAAATCCGCCTGGAGCCGCTTGGAGCTCTGGAGGGCGGCCCGGATCCGCTCGGAGACCGCCGCCTCCAAAAGCCCCGTGAGGGCGTCCGTCTCCTCCTGGCTGGCGCTGCCCTCCCCGGCCTCCCGGACCGAGGCGCGCACATGGGCATAGATGTCGATCCCCCGCAGGCCGCCGTCCTTCTCGTCCCAGACCGGGACGAATTCCGCGCCGCCCTGGGAGATCTCCAGGGTCAGGGTCTCCCCCTCCTGGTCCTGCACGGTCAGATCGCTGACGCCCACCCGGTTCAGCAGGAAGTTGGCGCCGATGGCCTCCTCCCGGCTGAGATAGCCGCAGAGCTTCCCATCCCGGAGAATGGCGTAGCCGTCTACGGCGGCGGTCTTGCCCACGCCGCCGGACTGTATCTCCTCTGCCGGCCGCCCGGAAGGGCGTTCCTCCGGCAGGGATTCCCCGCCGGAGGCGGGGGTCAGCTCGTCAGAGTCGGTGTATTGCAGCGCGCAGATCAGGGCGCTGCCGTGCCGGGCCAGGCCCTGCGCCACCTGGGCGGCGGTGAAGACGGTACTGTCGCCCCGCTCGTCGGCGTTGCTCTTCACCGCGTCCAGGACCTCGCAGATGCCGGTCCCCCCGGCCACTACGCCGGCCATCAGCTCCTCCGCCGGGCACTGGCGCACCACGTACAAGGGCGTGTCGATGCGCATCTCCGGGGAGCGGCAGAGGTAGGTCAGCGTGTCGCCGATCCCTTCCTTGGCCAGGCTCTCCCCCAGGACCACGTGGTTGATGTGGGCGCAGAACAGGTCCTCCTCCGAGGAGAAGTTCCGCACCCGCTCGATGGCGGTGGTGATGCTCTGGCCGCTGCCGCTGAGGCAGACGGGCTTCCCGTCGGCCCGGGTGGTGGAGGGGGCGGCCAGGCTCAGGCGCAGGCTGTCGTCCTGGCTGTCCAGACCCATGGTCTGCACCGCCAGGATCTGCTCCACCTCCCGATAATTAGAGTAGATGGAGCCGCAGCCGGTAAGCCCCGGCGCCAGGGCCAGCGCCAGCAGGAGCGCGAGGAGTTTTTTCACTTTTGCCGCCTCCTGTCCGGCGTCCGCAGCAGCGGATCGCGAAATTTGTCCAGCGGCTTCGGCACGCGGATCAGCAGCCGGAACAGCCCGTGGGGCCGGCCGCCGCTGAGGGGCTCAGTGTAGTTGACGCCGAAGCTGTCCAGGTCCGCCAGGTGCAGCAGGAGCAGGCAGGACATGACCCCAATGCCGAAGAGCCCCCCTAAGATGGCCGACAGCAGCAGGGCGAAGCGGGCCAGCCGCACCGCCGAGCCCAGATCCTGACTGGGCAGCGTGTAGCAGGCGATCCCCGCCACGGCCACCACGATGATAGCGATAGGCGAGACCACCCGGGCCTCCACCGCCGACTGGCCCACGATCAGCGCCCCGATGATGGACACCGTGTCGCCGATGGGGTTGGGCAGGCGCAGTCCGGCCTCCTGCAAAAGGCTGAAGGCGATGATCATGCTCAGCACCTCCACCGCCGTGGAGAAGGGCACGTCGTGCTTGGCCTGGATGATGGACAGCAGCAGCCGGGTGGGGATCATCTCCTGGTGGTACATGGCCACCGCCACGTACAGCGCCGGCAGAAACAGGCTCAGCAGCAGGGCCAGATAGCGCAGCAGGGTCAGGACGGTCGCCACCATGAAATGGGTGTTGCTGTCCCCGGTGACCTTCATGAACTCCGCGAAGGTCACCGGCAGCACCAGCCCCACCGGCAGCCCGTCCACCAGCAGGCCCACCCGCCCGTCCATCAGGTACATGGCGAAGCGGTCCGGCCTCTCGGTGTGGATCAGCTGGGGGAAGGGGGAGAGGGGCGCGTCCACGATATACTCCTCCAGAGCCCCGGTGGCCAGCAGGGCGTCCAGGTCCAGCCGGTCCAGCCGCCGGGCCAGCTCCCGCACCGTGTCCGGCGCGGCCACGCCCTCCACGAAGAGGATGGCGACTCTGGTTTTTGTTTTACGGCCCACGCTGCTCTCCGCCAGCTTCAGACGGGGCGAGCAGATGCGCCGCCGCACCAGGGCGGTGTTCACCCGCAGGGTCTCCACAAAGGAGTCCTTGGCCCCCTTGAGGGACTTCTCCAAAGTGGGCTCCGAGACGGCCCGGGTCTGCTGGGAGCGCAGCTCAAAGCTCAGCGCCTCCCCCAGGCCCTCAAAGACCACGGCGCAGCAGCCGTGGGTCAGGTCCGAGACCAGCTCGTCCAGGCAGCTCCGCCGCTTGACGGAGCAGCTGGTCACGGCCCCCTGGAGCAGACGCTCCAGGCACTCGGCCTCCGACTGGATGCCCTCCAGCCGCCAGCCCTGGGTCAGCGGGCGGAGCACGTTGTCCGCCACGTCCCCGGCGGAGACCAGGCCGTCCAGCCAGCAGACCGTGACGAAAAGCTTCCCCTCCAGCCCCACGTCGATGGGGCGACACTCATAGTCTCCGCAGGCGGAGAAGATCTCCTTCAGCGCCTTGGCGCCGGCGGGCCCCGGAAACTCCGGCTTTCCGGCCGGATGGGGGCCCGGTTTTGAATCCCTGTTTTTGTTCATAGGAGCTATTGTTCCCAAATAAGGCCCGGATATGCAGAAAATGGCCAAAAAACAGGGAAAAATATGCGTCGAAAGTAGAAGAAAAAATTTTTTGGAAAACTAAAAATTTTTGCTTGACAATTGGGGATACCCGTGGTATATTAATCAGGCTGACGCCGGAAGGGGTCGGCGGGATGCACCTTGAAAATTGAACAATGTAAGAAAGCTTA
>CANQTO010000002.1 GCA_947626785.1 uncultured Oscillospiraceae bacterium | reverse complement strand
GCCCTCCCTGACCATATATCTTCGCTCTATTTTATGCCATGTTTCGGACTTTACACAAAATTCGGGATAGACCCAATTGAGACGGTAGCACTATTGTCCAAACCAATGTCCACTTGACCATCTACCAAAGGGAGCTTCAGTTTGATGAATTTCAGCCATCTCCCGTCGGGCTGTCGTTCCTCAAAAATATGAACTTCATCAACCAAAATCTCCATTAACTGGCGACGTTCAGCCGCATTCATTAACTTATACAGCCTCTTAAAATCGATCAGAATTTTATAGACGTTATCGACAGTTATCTTTTCCGCCTCTATTGTGTCTTTCTTTGCTCTGGCTTCGATCAACTGAGACTCCACATCTTCGATCTTATCATACATGCGATACAGCCGGTCATCGAGATCGGCTTTTCGCTTTATGTAATGCCTGTCGTCAGGATCAAGCGAGTCGATCTCTTCTATGATCTTGCTTTTCACTGAGTATGCCTGTCTAAGCTGCTTTTCATAGTTCGCGATCTCCATGTCTATAGCAGCAGTGTCTACCTTGGTGTTGATCTTTTCTTTCATCGAGTCTGCAAAGTTAGGATTGCTGACAAGTTTGACGATCACTTCTGCCACAGCATCATCAAGAAGCTCTTCATTTATCTGCTTTCTGTAAGTACATTTATGCCCTCTGGTCATAGTCCGATGCTTACAGCCGTAATAGAAAAAGTCCTTGTATTTTGTGCCGTCGCTTTTATGCTTTATGCTCTTGTTTCCATACATGCCGGCTCCGCAAATAGGGCATTTCAAAATTCCAGAAAGAAGATGTATCTTTTCGTTCTTTGGAGAATTGACTTTTTCATACTTCTTTGACTGTGCAAGCAGCTTGACCTGAGCGTCATGCCAGAGCTCCTCCGACACGATCGGCTCGTGCTTCCCGTCAACCAAGACATAGTGATCCTGCTCCACAAGATGATACTCGTTTCGTGTCCCATGGACCTTTTCTGTCTTTCTCCGTCCGTAAGCGATCTTACCGCAGTAAACGGGGTTCTTCAGTATCTTTCGGATAAGCCCGGCCTCGAACATGGTATTTTTCCCATTTTGACGCTGGATCTTCTGGATCCCATGATTCTCCAAATACTTTGACAGGCCGGTAGAGCCGATGTCTGTATTCACATAGCGGTCAAATATGATCCGAATAGCTTCGGCCTCGTCCTCATTGATCTCAAGGGCGCCGTTCACCAGCTTATACCCATATGGAGCAAAACCGCCGTTCCATTTACCCTCTCTGGCCTTTTGTATACGGCCCTCCATCGTCTGGATACGGATGTTCTCCCTCTCAATTTCGGCAACGGCCGATAGAACGGAGATCATCAGCTTGCCTGCATCTTTGGAAGAATCGATCCCGTCCTCTACACAGACGAGATTGACGCCAAAATCCTGCATGACCTGGAGACTCGACAGAACGTCCGCCGCATTTCGTCCAAATCGAGACAGCTTGAACACCAGGACGTAGGAGACACCATCTTTTCCGGTCTTGATGTCATCCATCATTTGATTGAAGCTGTTCCGCCCCTCGATGGATTTTCCAGACTTTCCGGCATCTTCGTACTCTCCGACGATATCGTAATTGTTGAACTCCGCATAGGCTTTCATTCTATTCTTCTGGGCTTCAAGAGAATACCCGTCGATCTGCATGGTCGTCGATACTCTCGTATAAAGATAGACCTTTTTCTTAGCCTCTTTCATCATAACGCCTCCTGTAGAGTTTGGACACCCTTTGCACGTTATAGGATATCATGCTACGGCTTGTTTTTCAACAGTAGTTTTCAAATCTGTTTCTGGCTCTTCGTCAGAACCGTTCTCAAGCTCCATAGCGTACTTTTCAATCAAATTCATAAGCAGATCGGCTAAACCGCTCCATTCGTCTCTAACATACATGGAATGTCTGACCTCCCTATGAAAAATCAAGAGGGTATGCCCAATACGCGGACACACCCTCTTTTGATTTATATTGTTGCTGCTTACTTCATCTTCGCCAGGTCGCAGGCCACCTCAGCGGCCAGCAGGACCGTCTTACGGCCCACGCCCTTGGCAGAGCACAGCTCGCAGAAAGAGAGATGCAGCAGCTTCTCAGGCGTCAGCTCCTCGCACCCGAGGGCCTTTTTCAGAGTCCGAACGGCACCGGTGGCCGCGGACTTGGACGCGCAATGCTGCTGGAACAGCTCTTCCACGCTCATGTCGGATTTCTTTTTCTCCATTTTGAAGTTTCCTCCTAATTTAGATTTGATGAATGGTCGGGGTTTGCAGGTCACGCGGTTGTCGCGTGGTCATAATTATTTAATTGCCGCTGAGCTGCCTGCCGACCTGATCTGCGCCTGTAGCGGAGAGTCCCGAGACAATGCCGACTGCCGCTGCGGTGACGATGTCTGTCGCGGGAAAGTCCGGCATGCCGGTCACAAAACCGACAACACCCAGGACGCCGCCGCACACACCGACACACAGAGGAATCCACTTATTGTCGAGCGGGGATGCCTTGATCCCGAGGCCCAGCAGATAGCAGATGACAGTGATCCCGGCCACAGAAGCGATACCGAAAGACATGACTTTTCCTCCCTTCTTGGATGGTTTTTCTTCTTCTCTATGTTAAAGACGCTTTTTCAGCGCATTCATACGGAACATAGTTGGGCGGCAGGATTTTCAGCTTTCTGACCTCTTCCATAATTCGTTTGGCTGATCCGTTGCCTCCCAATTCCTCATAAGGCTTGTAGAGATAGTCATTCAGATTCTCAAACTCATCCTGGTAGATGTAGCCCCTTTCGATGTACTTCATCCCCAGGTACACGATCCTGTCGTGTCCGAGCCCAAGGAGAACCTTTGTCTTGGCGTCTTTGGCGTCGTGTTTCTTCTGGAGATAGGCCCAGAATCCGGACGAAGCCAGAACGGCGCAGACAACAGTGAAAAACAACTCAATATAGTGGTCCATAACGGTTGTCCTCCGTTTCTATGTGTTGTTTTGTGTGCTAACCGCGTTCGTAATAATCAGCTTTTTCTTTACGACGGTGATCTTCTTGCCGAACAGGTCCTCATACAGCCGCATAAGGCCCAGCCTCTGCTCTCTGGTCAGCAGCTTGTAATAGCTGCCCATCCAGCTTTTGAACATGTCCTCCACGCCCTCATAGGGTATTTCACCCATTTTGACCTTTTCGCTCAGCTTCTTCAGCTTTCTTCGCATGGCCGTAATTCTTGCGGAGGTCATTCGCTTTGAGATCCTTCCGTCAGGCCGGACTCTGTATTTGATTTGAAGAAACGTAAACTGGCTCTTAAACGGCACGATTCTTGTTTTATGTTCGTTCAGATGAATACCGAGTTCTTCCGCGATAGACCGGATGTTGCCGAGCAGATCCAGCAACTCCTCCCGGTCATGACTCATGATGTACCAATCATCCATGTATCTCCCGTAAAACTTCTGACTGCGGACGTACTTGACGTATGTGTCGATGCGGTTCGGATAGTAGATCCCGATGACTTGGGATAGCTGGTCACCGATGTTGATGGATTTAGGCATCCACTTCTCGCCGGTACGCATCTCTTTTGGGATCTTCCGGTACTCCAGCTTGTTGAACAGCGCGTCCATGCACCCGGCGTATTCCTTGTCGGACATGTAGGACACGTCGATCTCAAATCCCTTGAAAATGAGATCCAGCAGCCATTCCACAAACTCGTCGTCATCTACCAGCTCCAACAGCATCTTCTTGGCGATCTCGTGGATCACGTTGTCGTAAAACTTTGAAAAATCGCCGAATAAGATCCACCCGTCAGTCCCGTATTGCTCGTAGAACTGATGCAGATGGACCTCAAACCTTTTCCGCTGAAAGGAGATTCCACGCCCCTTTACAGAGGCTCCGTTGTCATAGATGATATGGTCTTTTACTTTAGGCAGCAGCACCTCGTCGCACAGCACATGCCGCACGATCCTGTCCTTGATCGGGATGCTTGAAATGGGCCGTATCCTTCCCCGCTCCATAAGGGTGAACTCGTGGGTCGGGTCATTGGTCAGGGTCCTGTTCTCCAGGTCGCCTTGGATCTCGAAAATGTACTTGAGAAAACTCAGCATGAATTTTTGAGTAGTCTCTTTCCACTTGCTGCCTTTTATAGACGCCTTGTATGCTTTGTACAGGTTGTTGGCGTCACAGATGATTTCCTCATACTTCATAGAACTATTCACCGTTCCAGCGATACTTACCGTAGTAAATCGCATCAGGCTTTATGTGATTTATCCTCTCGGAACGGACGACAACTCCTTCTTCATAATCTGCTATAAAGAATCCGGGCGAACGCCAAGAGAGAAGGAGGCGAGGTAGGAGGCCGCAATGCCACAGCCGCTCACAAGGGCGAAGCGAGGCCCCGACACGACGCGCTTTAGTCGTCGCCCTCAAAGTATGATTTCAAACGGTTGTCTCTCTGACGCCACTTCTTGAGAAGTTCGATCTCCCGGTAAAGGGCCTTGACGTACCTGTCATAGACATTCAGGTCCACGTCAAAAACCTCCACGATATGCTGGATCTCCTTGATGATCTGCTCACAGGTGTTGATGGCGAGATTTTGGTTGCTCCGGCGTTCGTTATACTCCTCCATGTTGGTGGGGTATATCGTGTTGGCAGCCCGCACATAGCTTGTCAGCGTGGCTCCCAGCGTATCCAGCCGTTTACGGGCGTTGTCCGCCAGATAGCTGCTCTGGATGTACTCGTTTTCTCCGCATTTTCCGGCTCTGTATTTCCTTCGGAGAGACTGCTTCAGATCTCTCACGCTGAACCGGTGCTGGCCGAGCTCTACCAGCATTTGATGGATCTCCTCCGCCCGGACAATGGGCTCAAAGCGGCTTTCCCGCCGGTTAGCAGCCAAAACGCTCATTCGCTGTACGCCTCTCCCGTGATGACCTGGAACTCTTCCCTGGTGATCCAGTTCTTTTCCACGGCCATTTTGACCCTTTCCACACTCCAGACCTTCAGGTCGAAGTATTTCTTTACCAGTTCAAATTTCGAGCTCATAGCGTCTCCTTTCTTACAGATCCACGCCGGTCATCATGGCGATGAAGTCGATGTCGGCCCGCGTCTGGATGTCGGCCAGCTCCTTCTCCGTGATGTCCCGGAGCACGAACCAGTATTCCTGGCCCATCTTCACAAGCTGCACCAGCTCCATGTGCTCGTGCTCTTCCTGGCCTTTCTCGTCGCAGATCGTGACCGGCGACAGCTTCCCGGCAAACATATCCTCGGTCAGCTTCGTGTCCGAGATGAAGTTGTTCCCGTTCAGCCGCAGATGCTCGATCTCCGACCCGTCAGACAAAATGAGTTTGAATTCTTCGGACATACTTTGTCCTCCTTTGCTTTTTTTTTAGATTAAAAACGCGAGGGGGCACAGGGCCCCCGGATTAGCCGATTATGAAGACCGGGCGAACGCCATCAGAGGCGGAGGCGCCGTTGTAGTTCGCAGTGCCATTGCCGCTCACATAGGCGAAGGTAGTCCCCGACACGACGTCACGCAGCCAGAAAGTCTGCCGGTTGTGGATGAAACTCGGCTTGGCCTGGAACAGCGCCAGTTGGGACTTGCATACCGTGTAGTTCGTAGGCACGTTGGTCCCGTCTGAGACCGGAGAAAAGATCTTGCCGCCGTAGACCATGTTCTCGTTCATCAGCTCCACCGTGGACTCGAACCAGCCGCCTCCGGAGGGCCGGCCGTCCTTGACCGCGTTCACGAGATATTCCTTGTGGGTCAGCACCGAGCTGGGGAACGCGGCGTTGATCTTGGTCTTGGCCTCCGTCAGCCCCTCCGTGTGCATCTTGGACAGATAGTACCCGCCTTCGGTCTTGGCCTCGTCGTTCATCACATGGCTGTACATCGGCACGTCCGGCACGATGACCAGGTGATGAGCCGTGAAGTCCGTGTCGCCGCAGCGCAGGTAGTAGTCGAAGTCGGCGATCCGGTAGGTCACGCCGCTGATGACCCAATAGTCCCCCAAGAAGAGCCCGTCAAAGGTCCCGGCCTTCACTGCCGCTTTCTGCTCCTCCGTAAAGGACCCGCCCAGGTTCTTACCCCGGAAGATCATGCGGTGGGTATCCGGCGAGATCAGGCTCAGCATGGACAGCAGCGCGTCTTGAGCCAGAATCGTCTTGGTGCCGGTAGAACCGTCCACCAGCAAAATATGGCTGGCGTCCAGCTTTGTGACCTTGGTGTATTCGTTGATTTTCACAGAAATTCTCCTTTCATCGTTTTCAAAGCTGCGCGAAGATGACCCGCCCGGAGATCGGGTTGCCGTCGGAATCCGTCAGGCTGTCGGACGAGGAATCCTCCATCTCTCTCCAGATGGTCCTTGTGCGGGCAAGCACGTCGATGATCTCCATCAGCTCGTCGATCTTGTTCTTATAGGCGTCCGTAAAGTCATTGGTGCTCAGGACCTTCCCCGGGATCTTATCCACCTTGGACTCCCGAAGCTCCGAAATATCGGATTTGTTCTGATCCACCTGATCCTTGTAATCATCGGTGAAATCATTGGTACTGAGTCCCTTGCCCTCGACCTTGTCCACCTTGCCGTCCTTCAGAGAGGCGATATCCGTCTTGTTCTGGTCCACCTGGTTCTTATAGGCGTTGGTGAAGTCGTTGGTGCTCAGCATCTTGTCCCCGACCTTGTCCACCTTCGTGTTGACCAGGGCGCTGATGCTGGACTCATGGCTCTCGATCTGGTCGATGTAGTCCTGGGTGAAGTCCTTGGAGCTCAGTCCCTTGCCATCGACCTTGTCCACCTTTTTGTCGAACGCCGCTTTGATCTTGTTCTTGATCAGGTGGAATAGTCCCGTGTGGTCCAGGAACTTTCTGTCCGCGCTCTCGATCGCGGTGCCGTTCCAGATACTGTCGATCTCCTCCGTGCTCATGCTGAGTACAGAGATGCCGATCTTGCCCTGATCCTCCCAGGTGGTTCCGGTCCAGCGGTACACATTGTACGGGGCCGACGTGCCCACGTTGTACTGGTCGCCGATCGCCGGTGAAGTGATGGCCTCTTCCAGCGCGTCCACGGAAGCGTAAGCGTTGCCCTTGATGATGTAAGGCGCGCCGTTGGCGCCCTGCTTCAGCTTGAAGTGGATGTTCTTATGCCCGCTCACTTCGGATAGGATCGCTTCTGCCAGACTGTCCGGTCCTACGCTCTCCGAGGTCACCGTCATGTTCTCGATGGTCTCTGCGGCGGTGTTCGCCCTGCCGGCCGCGGTGTTGGCCGCCGAGGTGGCCACATTGGCGTTGTATATGGCGGTGTTGCAGTCGTTGGTTTTCAGCACCGCGTCTGCCGCCGCATTGTTGGCGTTAGTGGCGGCCGCGTTCGCCAGATCCGCCGCATTGTTGGCCGAGGTCGTTGCGCTGTTCGCCCTGGTGGTCGCCAGATTCGCGGCCGAGGCTTTGTCGTTGGCATTTGCCGCCGCGTCATTGGCCGTCTTTGCCGCGTCGTTAGCGCTGGTCGCCGCTGTCGTAGCTCTCGTCGCTGCCAGGTCTGCGGCGGAGGCTTTCTCATTGGCATTGGTCGCCGCCGTGTTCGCCAGATCCGCCTTGCTGTTTGCGTTGCTCGCCGCGGTCGTAGCGTTCGATGCCGCCGCGTTCGCGGAGCTGGTGGCGGTGTTGGCATTGGCCACAGCGTTCGTCGCGTTCCCGGCCGCGAGATTGGCGGCGCTTGTGGCGTCATTGGCCCTGGAGGTCGCGGTCTCCGCGTTGGAGATGGCCGTGTTGGTGTTCTCCGTGGCTTCCTTGGCCGCCTCCGTCGCCTTCTCGGTTTCGCCCTTGGCCGCAGTTGCGGCGTCCGCCGCTTCAAGTGCCTTTTTCGCCGCCGCGTCAGCGTCTGCCTTAGCCTGGTTCGCTGATTCGGCCGCGGTATTGGCTGTTCCGGCTGCCTTGTTCGCATTGGAAGTGGCCGTGTCGGCGTCGGTTTTGGCTTTGTTGGCTGCTGCCGCTGCGGCATTGGCGGTACTGGCGGCCTGGTCTGCCAAAGTCTGCCCGGCTGTCACGTTGTTGTAGCATTCCTCGATACTGTCGTGTATCGCGTCACGGACATCAGCGCCATAGATGGCGTTCTGAATGTCATTCAGCCATTCCTGTATCCGGCTCGCCATTGTTTTCACGCTCCTTTTCAGCTCCATTTTGACCGTCCTGGAGCTGGCGTTGACTCTCCGTGATCCGGTTTATCTCCTTGATAAGCGCCGAGCACCTGTCATGGGCATAAACCACATAGGAGGCGTTGTCTCTTCCTTTGACTGTGATGTTGTCGATCGCTTCGCGGATCTTCATGATCTCAGTCCCAAATTCATAAAGAGTAGTCATAAGGCACCCATCACTTCTTTCTGAAATTGTTGGTGACCCAAGTCTGGGTAGCATAGCCCTTGTTATTGACCCAGTATTGCGTTGCCATACCCGATATACGGTTCTCCACATCTCGGGATGTCATAATGCTTGAGCCGCCAACAGATGCCGTATTGTTTACAACGAGACTCGAACACTCAAGTCTTGCCGATTTGATGTAATTGGCCGCAATTTGTCCAATTTTGGCACAGGTAGCCTCCAAGGATTCAATTCGGCCTCTAAGACTGATGATGCTGGCATCCACATTGACTTTATCTGCTTTTAAGTTGATGGACGATTCATTTTTATTTGCCTTTACCTCGATCGCGGCGATCTTTGTGCTGTTGGCGCTCACAGATTTTGCAACCAAATCTATCTCCGCATGCACACTGTCCGACAGAGAAGTGATGCTGGTGGAATTGCTCTGTATGTTTTTCTCCGCCTTATCAACCCGGCTGTTGAGCGTCGTGATGTTGATGTTCCCGGATTTGGCGTCGAGATCAATCCCACATTGTTTTGTCAGTACATCATTCGTCTTTGTAATAGTCTTATCGACTGCTTGCAGTTGGACCTGTATAGCCTCCACGGTCACCCGGTCGGCTTTCATCTCGATGGCCGATTCCGTATCATTGGCGAACATCACGAATTCCGCGTGGTGCTCATCCTCTTTCTTCTCCAGGTCGGCATCTCTCGCCACCAGCATCTCGATCCGAGATTCGGTATCCTTTTGCAGCAGATTGATCTGTGCTCCCTGCTCGGCTACCACCTTTCCGGTCTCGTCAAACTCCTGCCGCAGAGACTTGATGTTGACGTTGCCTGTCTGGGCGTCCATGTCGATGCCGACTTGATTTTCCAGCACCAGCTTTGTCTTTTCATAGTCCTTATACAGCGCGCCCAGGCTTACATGCCCGGCCTCCGGGTCCACGTTGATCCATGCGTCAAAGAAGTCCTGCAAGCCATCGTCAGCCCGCTCTTCCGCTTTCTTGGCCGCTGCTCCGCCGCTTCCGCCCCGTGTCCGGTCGCTCTCCTTTTCCTGCCGCTTGTCCTTGCGGTAGCGTTCGGTCAGAGCCTGCTTCGGATTTCCGAATGTGTACACCGTGTTGGAGGCGTCTCCCATGTCATACTCGATCTTGGTGCAGGTGAAGTAATCCAGCACGTCATGGGGCAGCGAATTTACATGCACCCGCTCGCCGACCTGGATGAATTTCATCTTCGGATCGACAAAGTGCATGTCCACGGCCTTCACCTGGAACGTGGTCGGAATCGTTCCGTTGTTCTCCAGATACCGTCGCCCGTTCTCCAGAAGTGTGGACGCCTGATTGACGCCGCTGAATACCTTGGTCCGGATGATCCGCCCGTAGGTTCTTGCGGCCTCCTCATTTATCAGCTCGTCGCTCCCGCCGTTTACGGATGCTATCGTCAGGTTGTCATCTCCCAGCGGGATCAGCACCGTAAACAGGTCCTCAGCCGAGATCTCTTCCGTCAGGTCCAGGATATTCTTCCCAAACTCGATCTCCTGGGCTGCCTGGTTCCCGTAGTCCGTCACCAGGTCCACATAGACCGTCTCGTCAACACGCCGCGTCTGCAAATATCCGCCGCAGGTGTCGATCAGGCAGTTCTCGATGTGGTCAAAGCTGTTGGCCCACTCGTCGGCCGTGGAATTGAGAATGATCTGCTTGTAGTCGATCTCTCCCGTCTCCAGGTTTTCCGTGTCGTCGGAGGACCCTGCTATAATGACCTCCCGGTCCTCGATGTTGATGATGCCCGGGGTAAATCTCTTCCAAGAATCCACCCGGCGGTTATGCTCTTCGATGATCTTTCTGAACAGAGCGTGCGTTCCGCCTACATAGCGTTCGCCCTTCTGGACGCTGTCCACCAGATAGGCCAGGTCGCCCTCGATGTAGAGGTGCCGGATGTTGCTGAAGTCCTTGTTGTTCGTCAGCACCCTTCCCCGGAAGATCTCAGTATCGTCTATCTCCACGGTGATGTTCGTCACCAACTGCCGGAACTGGTCATAATAGCTGTTGGTGGGCGGGACACTGAATTCCAGCGAGCCCGCCTTCCCCATCTCCAGCACCAGCTTTGGGGAGATAAGCTGCATGCTCTCGTCCAACGGGTTGTAAATGGACGTGCCGTTTGCGTAAATATGGAACACTACAGCCTGCCTCCTCCCTGGATCTCAATGGTCACCTGGCCGTTTCCGGTGAATGTGAGCTTGTTTACGCCGTTCTTGATAACGATGCTCTTCATGTCATTGTTGCCCCGGTTCAGCGTATAGGTCTTTCCCTCAAAGGTCACCTTCATGCCGCTTACTGTGGAGATGATGATAGGCGTTGTCTCCACCATGTCGCCGATGAAGTCAATGGTCAGTGTTCCGGCAACAATGAGATTCTTATAGGACCTGATAACGCCCGTCTCAAAATTAAAGGGGTCCCACAGCCAACGGTCTCCGCTCCCGGAGATGTTCAGCTTATAGGGCCCCACATTATAATCTATAACGATCCTGGAAAACTGCGGATCAGACTTCCAGGCGTTCACATCGAACCGCCCTTCATAGTAGTAATCCGGGTCGTCCTCCAAAATGGCCTGGAATTTCTGTCCATGGAGATACACCATGATCTCACTGTATAGAACGTGCCAGTCCATCCATCCGTTTTCTACATAGAAGTCCCAGGAACCTGTCCTGTTTCCGTAAACTGGTCTCCCGGTGAGGGCGGTAGTCAGGTCTATGATGCCGTCCCCACCAGGGATCTCTATATAATTGGTCTTTACCGGCGGCGGGTTGAACAGCGGGCGGGAGGACGGGATCAAATGCCAATCGTCCCATGTGTTCTTTTCACCGATCGTAATGGAATGATACATTTAATTTCCCCTCCTTCGCCTCATGTCCAGCGTTCCAAGCTGGCTGTCGATCTTTGCCGACGTTCTTCCCACCAGCTCTCCGGTGTCCAGCACCATCTTCATGTTCGTAACGGCCTCGCTCAGATTGTCAAAGCGGTCCGAAAGGGTCTGGAGCTCGGCCACCACATCCTTGTTGTCAAAGCTGCCGGACAGTCTCGCTCCCTCAAAGCTCAGGTCATTGACTCCTCTGGCAAACCGCATCCCGCTGAACATATCTGTGCCCAGCATCTGATTGTTGCTGAACATGCCGCTGATAGAGCTTGCGCCGTTTCTCACATTGGTCAGGTCCAGCACCGGCCGGATCGTCGGATTGGGATCGATGTAGTCAAAGATGCTGGTGTTGATACCCCGCATCATCGTTTTGGCGGACTCAACAGCCCCTTCGCTCATGTTCTCGGCGGACTGGCTCACCGTATTTGCATACCGTGTAAAACCGTTTGCCAAGCCCAGATCGAAGAACATAGCGAGCCGCTCCGCCACCTTGGACGGCGAACCGATCTCCCATGCGGAGTTGACTCTGCTGACCGCGTTAGTGGCTACACGCCCGGCCTCCGCCTGCACAGCGGCTGACATATTGGATAAGCCGTCTACAAGGCCCATTCCCCAATACTGGCCCGCGCTGAACCACTCGGAATAGGTGCTTTCAGCCGCCTGGATGCCGGCGCTGGAGAGCGCCACCACCACGATAGTCAGCGTTTCGCCTCCATTTTGAATTCCTTCGTTCAGGCTGCTCAGATAGGCGTTGGCCGCGGCCATGCCCTCAGTGTCGAATGCAGGGATCGTAAGCTGCGAGTAGTTGTCAAGCAGCTTCTGCACCGGCGATATGTCCAGCTTGCCCATTTCCTTGATGGACTCGCTCAGCGTCTTGACGCTCACGAAGAACGTCTCGATGGCCGTGAGCCGTGCCATGTCCTCGTCAATGTTAGCCGTGCCGTCCGAGAAGCTCTTGAACGCCGCGCCCATACCGGCCAGAGAGCTCACCATCTTGTTAAGGCTGCTCAACTGGTCTCCGTCAACGAAGTATTTGTTCCATGCTGATTCAACGACAGACGTAGTACTTATGCCGTTCACGAAGTCTATGAACATTTGCATGGCGGCCAGGGCCGTGCTCACTTTGTCGGTGTTCACAGTATCCACAGACGTGCTGAATGCGCTCAGATTGCCTCCGGCCTGCTCCATGGCAGTCATGTAAGTAACAAGCGTGTTGACTGAGCTTCCTTTTCCGAACATGTTTCCAAGGTTCTCCCAGACGCTTCCGCTCTTGTCCAGGCTGCCGATAAGCTCCTGGATACTCTGCATGACCGTTATGGCTTCCTGGGATTTGGAGGCGTCCACGCCGCTTATGCTGTTTGTATAGGCTTCCAGACCTTCTCCAAGCAGCTTCACGTTTTCCGCAAACTTGTCCAGCTCCTGCTCGCCGACGAGCCATTTCAAAAAGCTGCCGCCGGTCAGGGAAAGAGAGCGTTCCAATTCGGCAAGCCCTGTCGCCGTTTCGGCTGCTCTCGTAAAGTCCTCTTCTCCGGCAAGCTGGTTGATTCCTTGAATTGTCTTGGAATAGGCTACAAGCCCTTCGGCAAGTGTTACAATATTCGTAGAGAATTTTTCCAAATCCGGCCAGCCGATCCATTCTTGCAGCTTTCCTCCGGTACGAGGCAGAGAATTCTCAAGATCAGACAGGCTGGAGGCAATATCGCCGGCTCGGTCAAAGTCGGCGGCATCTGCCGCTCCGGCTATACCTTTGATGTTCTCCGCGTAGCTTATTAACCCGCCGGCCAGCGCCGCTATTCCGTCAGAAAAGGCCACCATGTCATTCTCGCCCAGCCACTCTTGCAGCTTGCCTCCTGTCTCCGGCAAAGAAGTCAGGATTCCAACAAGTGCTGTGGCTATGTCCTCGGCCTTGTCCAAGTCTGAAGACGAGGCCAAAAGACCGATGCCGGTAATGGACGTGGCATAGCCCTGCAAAGCGGAACCGATGGTAGAAATATTGTCCGCAAATTTTCCAAGATCCGGTGAACCAAACCAGTCTTGCAGCTTGCCTCCGGTAGACGGCAGGGAATTGTTCAGATCAGCCAGGCCTTCAGCGGCCATCTTAGCCGCCTTAAAGTCGTCCATTGTCGCAAAATCTCCGCCGGACCCGATGCCCTTGATCTGCCCGGAGAAATTCACCAGCCCCGCTCCGACGGACTCAAGCTCCGCTGCGAAGTTGGCCGCTGACCCGTAAGGGGTCTTGGACAGGACCTTCAGAGTGTCGGCCAGTGTCTTTGCCATGGTCGTGGAGGTCACTACTCTTGCAAAAGACGAGGCCCCTGGCATGTCGGAAATGAGAGCCGCATAAGCGTTTAGCCCCTGTCCGATGGCCACGAACCCGGTTATAGCCCTTTCGGCCGTATCCTCTCCGGCAATAGCGGACTTGATGGAGGCCCAAAATCCAGCGCTTGTGATAGAACCGATCGCGTCTGTCAGGTACCCCACCTTTGTGCTTGCGGAACTGTCAATGCCCTGTACGCCGGTTATAAACCCTTCTGCGTTAGCCATAAAGTCGCTCAGAGCTGTTCCCAGCCCGGGGAGGTTCAGCCCGGTCATGAAACCGCTGCCGATCCCTCCAAAGAATCGACCGATAGCCTCGCCGACTAAGCCAAGCAGCTCTCCGCCGGTCTGCAAAGAGGTCTCCATTCCGCCCCATTCTTCATCGATAGCGTTCAATACACCGGTGATCCCGGCCACAACTCCTGTCAAGACTGTTGCAAACACAGCAAAATTGGCGGAAGCCTTCAATGCTCCTAAAAACGGGATCCCGCTCAAGATCTTCATAACGGCGCCGATAGCCAGCATCACCCCGGAAATGGACAATGCCGATTTCAGCAGCTTGTCTCCGTCAAACTCCTCGAACTGTTTGAACAGAGCCGCCAGCATCAACATCGAACCGCCGAGCGACAGCAGCAAAACGAGCGAATTTCCTACCTTCAGATCTCCGCTCATTTTGACCATTGCGCCAAACGCGGTCATAACGCCGCCGAGCCCAAGTACACCCTTTACGATCGTACCCGTGTTGAGTTTTCCGATAGTCTTCATAGCCAGCGCCAGTAAAGCGACAGCCCCGGCCATGCTCAGCATGCCTTCTACCTGCTTTCCACTGACAAGCACATTAAATGCCGCCAACTCTGCGAGAGCAGCGCCCATTCCGATAAGGCCCTTGACTATGTTTTCCACGTTCATTCGGCCAAAACTCTTGAAAGAGAGCGTCAGCAGCATGATCGCGCCTGCCATACCGAGCATGCCTTCTACCTGTTTTCCGTTAGAAATGAAGTTAAACAGTGCCAGCTCAGTCAGCATCGCTCCAAGGCCGGCCAGACCCTTCACAAGTCCTTCAGGATTCATCTTGGAGAGACTCTTGATAGCCAGTACCAGCAGATTGATAGCTACCCCCAGGCTGACAAAGGCCGTCTGTCCGGTAAATCCCTTTCCGGCCAACCGCATAAACGTGGCCAGCTCCGTGAGTATAATGCCGATCCCGGTCATACCTTTCAGAGCCTGTGACACATCCATAGCGGCCAGCATCTTGATAGGCAGCGCCAGCAGGAACACGGCCCCGGCGGCCATAAGAAACACCTTGCTCTTTGCCCCTACAAGGCTGAACAGCACAGAAGCTGCCAGCAGACCTGCTGCCAGAGTTCCGATAATACCGAGCCCGCGCATCACATCTGCGTCGTCCATTTTTGAAAGCACCCAGATAGAACCTACCAGGATACCGATAGATGCCGCGATTTTCAGCAGAGTATTTCCAAGGCTGTCCTTCTTTATCTCCGTTACTTTTAGACCGTTCTTGGACAAATTTTGCAGCGCGCTACCGGTCTCTCCCAGTGTCTTTCCGAGCGTTTCCATCATGTTCTTGAAAGCGGTCACGCTCTTGATGATCTCTGTAAACAGCGTAGAGAGCTGGAGACCCTTTGTCACCTCGGTTATCGTCCCGCTCATATTTTTCATCAGATCTCTGAAAGCGCCCATGCCCTTTACGATGGCCGCGTTCTTCACGATGGAACTGAGTCCGACAGCCGCATTGAGTAGCGGGCTCCAATCTATGGCCTTCACCTTTGCAAAACTCTTTTGTACGAACTCCTTTACATTGCTCAGAAATCCGCTGAAAGCGTCTCCGAAATCTCCGACCTTGGATTTGAGGTAGCTCTTGATTTTCTTCAGCACGTCAGACACAGAACCGCGTATCTTTGAAACCCACTCTGAAAAGCCCTGCGCGAACATTTTTATACCGGAACTGAACGCGGCTTTTGCCTTTGCGAAAGTTTCCGCCGCAGAATCTTTTACCCCGGCGAGCCACTGCTTCAGAGCATTTTTCAGAGAATCGATCATGATTTTCAGCCGGTCTGTAAAACTCAGCTTACTTTCTTCATCTGTCGTGTTGAGCTCTTGCAGACCTTCTTTGAACTGTGTCCAAAAATCTGTCAGGTTTTGAGCCTTAAACGCCTCTTTAATTCTTTGCCCGAACTTGCACAGGCTTTCCAGCATCTCCTGGAAATTCTCAGATACAGCAATCGACTGTTTTATACCGTCTGTAAACGTCTGAATGCCTGAACCCATTTGCAAGATCCCGGCAAAGAAAGGCTTTATGATCTTAAACGACGCTGCAAAGAGATTTCCTACCGCAGACAGCGCAGAAATTACCGCTTTCAACCCAGTCCCAAGGACCTGGATAGCACTGCCGATGATAGACATGTAATCGGCATTTTCCGTAAACTGCCTCAAACTCTCCGTAAATCTCTCGAAGCGTTGTGTAATATTCAAAAGTTGTTTTCCTGTGGTCGGCGGAAAGACCTTTCTGAAAGCCTCTTTTACCGAACCGGCCACATTCTGTATAGCATGGATAAGGTTCCAGAAACTGTTTATCAAAGAATTTCTGCCGCCCAGATCCTTCCACTCTTTTACGACCTTGTTTCTCGCCTCAGAGGAGCTGTTGATCAGATCTCCAAAATAATCGCTTATAGATGTGAGAAATTCCTTTGCCTCACCGAAGTCGCCGATGATGTACTCCCATGTCTGGGTCCATCCGCTTTGAATAGCCTCCTTCAGAGTATCGAATAACTGTGTAAGAGTCTTTACCTTTGTGGCGGCATCCGTAGCGGTCTCAGCCAGAGCGATGATCTGATCGACTTCGTCCAGAGTGTAACCCGCTGCCAGAAGATCCGTCTTTTTCATCTCCTTGGCCTGTTCTACAGTTATTCCCATAGAATTGGCCATGGTCTCAAAATCCCAGGAGATCTGCTCCAAGGTGGCTGTCAGGATATCCGAAGTAAGCCAACCGCTGGATAGACTGTCTCTGAAAGTCATCTGCCCGCTGGCCATCTTATTAAATGCTTCTTGGGCTTCCTCGCCAACAACTCCCATTGCTCTGGCGGTTCTCGTCAATGCCTTCTGGAACACTTCACCGCCCATACCAGCATTTACAACGCTATTCCAATCTTGCAACTTTACAGTACCGCTGGAAATGGCCTGACTGAGTTGATACATAGCTGTGCTGGCCTGTGTACTGGTTGAACCAGATACGGCTGCCAGATTGGCGATACCCTGAATAGACGCCACAGCGGTGTCCAACTCAACGCCTGCCGCGGTGAACGTGCCTATATTGCGGGTCATCTCTGTGAAGTTGTAAATAGTCTTATCAGCATAATGGTTCAGCTCGTCCAGCTTCTCGTTTACGATGTCAAGCCGTTCCTGCTGGCTGTATCCCAGCTTGTCCATGCTGTCAGAAGTATTGGCCAGTATAGTCTGTATGGCGTTGATCTGGGTCTCATATTCAGCAAAACCAGTTTTAATAGGCTGTAATGTATATTCGTTTACAACTTTTTGTAACTGTTTTCCAGCATTTATAGCAGCATTTGTAATCTTGCGCAACGCCTGATCCCCAACAGTACCAAGAACAGAAAACTTATTGGTTATAGCCTCAGCTGCTTTAAACAGGGAACCGAGATTGAAATTATGAGCTGCTCTCTGAAAATTATTTAGATTCTTTGCAGACTGATCCAGATTAAGGCACTCTTTCAGTTTGTCCAGCGATTTGCAGCTTGTCTGCACATTCCGTTCAAACTGCTTGTTGTCGAACTGCATTTCAACAACGCGCTTATCGACGTTTGCGCTCATGCTGACGTTACCTCCTTCCAGGCTTTATCTGCGATCTGTTCAAAGATTGGTCGGAGGGCGGGGTTTATATAGTCAATGCCGCGAACATAGCCTCCAGTGCCGGTGCCATGCCCGAATTGTAGGATCACCGCGATGTTTACCCCGTCTTGAATGTTGGAATTTGTCCAGTAAATAGAAACGCCCCCGGGGGTTTCCTCGATCTCGTACCCCCAGGAGGCGGCTGTTTTGCCGGAGTCCACCGGCGTTGCGGAGGCGAGAGCCTCTGCTCCGGCCTGCCCATACTGTTCCAGCAGGGCTCTGTAGTTCATATTGGAAGCCTTTCTGAAAAAAGCCTCCGTATGCTTGAAATTCCCTGAATGTCTGAACCGGATCAATGCTCTCACCTCCCGTCATTTTATCCGGTGCTGTTGTACTTTTTCTTTCTGGCTTCGTTCAACGCCCATCGCTCTGCCTGGATCTCCTGCCTGTTTCTCTTTTTTCTTGGAGCGTTCTTTTCGTTGCAGACGCGGATCAGCGTCAAAAGCCTGTTCAAATGCCATTTCTGGCACTCAAACGGTATGTGAAGCGAGATCATCCAGTAATAAATGATCTCCGCTGTCACGGGTCTTCTGTCAAACCGTTTATTGTTGTCTTCTCTGAACCAGGTCGCTGTCATCGGGGCTTCAATATACCGGTTGATCTCCTCGATCTGGGCGTCGGTCAGCCCCATGTACGCCAACGGGTCCACATTTTGGGTGATAGTCATGCACCGGACATAGTCGATGCATTCTTCCCTTGTTTTTCGTGGCTGATTCAGAAAAGGTTTGTTCCATTTTGACTCCCATTTAGCGATAGACATCAATGAGTGCTCAAGCTGCAAAGTCGCCCCGTCTGAATACAAAAACTCATTTGTCTTCTCGTTAAATGCTTCATAGGGCTCTATCGTTATTTGCAGCATCCTTCCGCGGTTCCTTTATGTGGCCGGCATAAGGACCGGAGCGGTATTCGGCTCCGTCGCGCTCGCCGCCATGTTGTCTACCTGGATCTGGGGAATGATCCCGTTGAAGAAGTTGCTGGCCTCTTCAGTATTGGTCACCAGCTCCATGAAGAAGATGTCATAGGCAGGACACTGCCGGAATTCGTCCAGGACCTCCTGGGATTTGATGAAGCGCCGGCCGTCCGGTGTCTTTTTGCCATAGGAGACCGCCACCAGCTCCTCAAAGAAGTCGATGATCTTTTGCCCATCCTGAGACTGGACAGCCTCGGTCATAGCCTCCGTAATGCCGCCGGGATACTTGGCGTTCAGCTTGACCGCCTCGGACTTGGACATGTTGAAATAGAAGCCCTCAGTCCTCTCGTTACCGTTGTAATCGGTGTAGGTGATGCTTTTCTTGTACATTGTTCATTTTCTCCTTTTCATTATTTTGGAGAGCACGCCCGTCCATGCTCTCCTGTTTTCGACCGCTTATTGACGGGAGCGGTATTTCTTATGGCAGCGGCGCCTCGTCACACAGCCTCAGAGGGATTCAGGATCTTGATGATCTCGTCCGGAGTGGGCAGCGTAGCCTCGCCGGAGTCGTCGCCGTAGAGCTTCTTCTCCAGGTCGGCCATCTTGTCCTTGAACTTCCGGCTGTCGATCTTCAGCTTGGCGGTGGGCTTGCCCTTGGCGAACGGAACAGGCGTAGCCTCCCCATCCCAAGAGAAGGTGGCCGCGTCGGGGTTGTCGTTCACTGTGTCATGAGACTGCTCGCTGGGCGAAACGGTGATACCGTAGGCGATATGGAGGAAGTACCCATCCTCCGGGTTGTCGGCGTTGCCGATCTCGGTCCTCCAGCACATGCCGAAAGGCTTACGGGTCTGCTGGCCCACAAAGAGGCCGGGAACAGGCTGCGTATAGCCGTCGCATTCAGCAAACTGGTCGGGATAGGTGTACGCCTCAATGCTCAGCCCGTAGGTCTCGCTGGCCCGCAGAGCGGCATACTCGATGCCGTCGGCAAAGAGCTTGGTGTTGTCCGCGCCGGACGGGGAATCCGTCACGTTGATCAGACCGTTCCAGGGAGCGGCGTTCTTATAAACGCCCTCCGCGTCTTTCATGTAGTGAACGCCCTTCGATACGCCATACTCGTACTGGCGGTCTTTGGGGGCACCCCAGGTAAGTGCATACATTTTGTATCCTCCTTTTTGGAAATCAGATTGTAATGGTGAAAACGTCGTGGTGCAGGTTGTCGTAAGTGAAATGTCTGGTATGACGGCATGCGGGCAGATCTGCGATCTTCCTCGGTATCTGACTATCCGGATCTCTGTAAATAGCAGTGACTTCATACTGGTCCCGATGCAGGTACGGGGCGTTGTCCGCATGGTCAGAACCAAGTCCGGACCGCTCATACACGATACAGTCGTACTTCATGCTCTGTTCGCCAGGCGGCTGGAAATAGACATGCTCCGCGATCTGCCGCAGCCAATCATCCAGTTTTTGCCGTCGGTCCATGATACACACCTCCGATCGACAATAAAATGCGGGGGCTCTGGATCTCGGCGTTTTCCACCTTCCAGAGTACCCCCATCCACTCAACGTATCGGATAGCGAACACATGCTCCAGCGCATAAGGATCTGACACGATGCTGACAATGTTGTTCAGCTTTAACGTGTCGTTCACACTGTCTCCGGTTTCGAGACGGCGGTTATTCTTGATGATATCGCCGTAATACTCTCTCTCCGTGACTTTAGACTCCCATATGCTCTTGCGCGTTTCAACATCCTCTACATAGCCGACAATTCCGTAATACTTTCCCATTTTGACCCTCTTGTCAGGCTTTCTGACAATCGAGTCCGGAAAGTCCGTAAGTCTTGACGATCTTAGCGCCGTCGGTCTCGAATGTGACCTTCACGCTCTGCTGGTCCTTGTCCGTGATCCGGTAGACGCAGAACCCGTCAGTCACCTCTACGGCGCCATGCGTGCCGTTCAGAAGCTCCGTCGAAATTGTTACGCCCTCATTGGCCTTCAGAGACAGCGCCAGGAAGTTTCCTTCCTGCTCCTCCTCCGAACCGCTGAAACCGGGGTAACTGCTCACATGCTTGGACGTACCGGTGATCTCGTCGTCACCCACCGTCACATCCTCCTGCAAGTTTTCGGCTTTGAGCCCGTAAAGATCGGTCCCCGTGGTTACGGCTTCAACGCGGGGACCTATTATTTTCCCGTGACGTCCTCTTCCAGAGCGATGGCGGAGAACAGGCGGGTATTGGCGCCGGACAGACGGGTCTCCAGCAGGCTCACTTCCTGGTTGAAGTTGATGTCGAAATCAGTGAAGTGAGTGAGCTGACCGCCCTTAGTGTAGCCGGTGTAGTAGTCGCTCAGGTTGACCATTATGCCCAGCAGCTTCTTGGTCTTCTCGCCGGAGGCTGTCCTGGTCTGACCCTCAAACTGCTCGGCGGTCACGATCTTCCGCACGTTCAGCGCCGCGGTCAGCTCGGTGATGTTGTCATAGACCCGGCGTCCGTTCAGGTCGCGGGCCAGCAGCATCACGTTCACCAGATGCGGCGTGCAGAAGAATACGGGGTTGCCGGAGCCGCGGTAGTTCTCCCGGGCATACAGCAGGCTCTCGATGACGGCCTCGGCATAGATGTAGTTCTCGCCGAAATTGGCAGCGGTGTTGCTGCCGTTCAGCGTGGTCTTCATCTTGTCGATGTCCACATCCTTGTGGATGGTGTAGGTCTCCTCGTCCAGCCAGATCGGGCGGATCTTGGTCGGGTCAATGGCCTTATCGCCGCTCCTGCCGTCGCCGATCATGATCTGGCGGGCCAGCTCCTCGTACAGATTCCGCTTGTCGTTCTCGTACATGTAGGCCACCACATCAAAGTCGGTGATGTCCACAATGTCGTCACGATCCAGCTTGGAACGGATGTACACGGTGATGGGGTCGGTGGTGCGGGAGGTCACATCCAGGTTGCCGGCGTCGGTCTTCTGGGTACCCTTCTTATAACCCTGGGCCCGGCGGTTGCTGATGTCTCTCGCGTCCACATGACGGGTACGCAGGCGGCTCATGGGGCTCTTGTGGACCCCATTGATGACCTCCGTCACCCAGCCCTGATCGCTGGTGATCGTGTCGGGAGCGCCGGGCTTCACGTCCTCATACTCAGGGAACAGAGTGGAGATGTTGTTGAAGCCCAGATCGGCATGGGCCAGCTCTTTCTTGTTCTCGGCGACATAAGCGGCAAGCTCCGCTTTCAGGCTCCGACCGCCGAAGCTCTTGGCCTGATTGATGATCTGAACGCCTTCCTCGTGGCTCAGATAGGTCTCGGGAGACTTGGTCTCCTGGTCAAAGATGTTGTGCTTCATGGAATTTTTGTCCTCCTCATTTTTATCAGGATTGTCTTCTTTCTCTTTCATAAGGTCGTCAATGGCGGCCTCGAAAATGCCTTCAACGACCACCTTCTGCTTCGGGGTGAGACTGTCGTAGATCGCCTGTGCGGTCTCGTCTTCGCCGTCATCCTTGTCTTCCTTCTTTTCTTCCTTGCTTTCGCCGCCGGAGTTGTCCTCCTCTTTGTCCTCTTCATCAGCATGACAAAGCTCGATGATCTCTCCGGTATAAAGAACGCCCTGCTCTCTGTCCTCGGTGACGCTGCCGTCGCTGTGGACGATTACAGAGTCGATAAGAGCTCCGGGGTTGGCCCCGGCCAGCACAAGACTCACTTCGCGGATGATGCCGTGGATCACATTACCGGCCTGCTCTTTCAGGTGGTTGGCATAGATAGACATGGCCGACACGTCCCCATGCTCAACCAGAATCTTGGCCTCTTTCCCGCTCTGGGTGGAGTTCAGGAAACCGTAGGCATAAACACCCTCTTCCCGGTTCTCCAGGAGAGCATGGCCAATAACAGTGCTGGTTGAATCATGCTTATGCCCCCACACAAGAGGCACCGTGGCGCCATCGCAATCCTTAAAGGCATCCTTCATGATCACGCGGCCGTCGCTGCACCGCATGTTGGCGCGGGTAGCCCAGCCGCTGAAATCAAAACCTTTAACCATTTTGACTGTTTTCCTCCTCTCGGTTTATTGTGTCATCAGGAGACCCTGGCGGCTGGCTGCTCTGGTCATTGGCCGCGCTGATGTTTCTGTTCTTCAGCATATCAGCGTTGGGGTCTTTGGCCGGGCGCATGCCGATAACCTGCCTGATCTCATTAGGTGTCATTACTTCATTTCTGGTCATCTTGTCCGTGATCTCAGCCAATTCGCTGATCGGGACCAGCTTAAACGGCTCTCGGAAGAACATGATAGTCTGCCTCTGGGACCTGGCTGTTTTAGACAGGAACTTCCTTTTCAGCTCGTCTGTAATGGCAGACAGTACCGGCTCCACCATCCGGTTCTGATAGTTCAGCATGGTCTTGTCGTCCGCAGAGCCATCCAGAATAGACTGAGTGATACCCAACTGGCCGTATAGCATGCTCGTCAGATATTCCACCTGCCGCATCAGGTTGTTCTCCACAGGGCGGTTGAGCTGCGTGATCTTCTCAGTCCCGTCTGTGTATGCGATACCATACTTTCCTTCCGAAAGCTGCTTTTCTATACTCTTTCTTCTCTTTTCCGCCTGCTCCTCTCGCGCTGGAGTCTTGATCACATACGGAAGCTGAATGATCAGATCCAGTTTTCCGCTGCTCATTTGCTCGTCCACTGCATCCAAGAGGTTCAGCTTTCGGATAAGCCTCTGCATAGTGGAGTTAGGCTCGTTCATCACGGCATACATCGGATTTTCAATGATAGCTACCGCTTCTTTGGGGAGTGTGATTTCCTCCCGTTTTCCGGTCAACTCGTTATAGACCTGCAAACGGACAAACTTCGGAAACCATTCCAGAATTTTGCCCGTTCTCATGGTATAGATCTTGAAGCTGCCGGAATCCTCTGGGTTGTCGTCCGTCTCTATAGGCACGCCGGCAACACAGCCTTCGTCCAGCATGCTCATAGCCAGATCCTGTATAAAGGCCCGGCCGGTTTGGTCAATGTTGGCCTCCGTTGTCAGGCATTCGTTCAGCCCGGAATGGATCTCTTCCAAGAAACGGCCGTTTTCATCAAGCCGGACATGCCGTATGCTGACAGACGCCACATCCATAGAGATCCTGTTGATAACGGATGTGATGATCGACCGCTCATTTCCCCGACTCAGTCTCGGTCTGTCCGGCCGGTATCCCGAACCGGAACCGTAATCGTAATACCGGGTGGTGGGGTCTTTATTCCTGAAAGCGTTCCAGGCCCTTCGGAGCCCATCTGTAATCGCCATAGGCTCTCCCTCCTGTGTCCTTGATTTTTGCATAAAAAAAAGACCGCGGCTTTCCGCAGTCCTTGGATAGTGGCAAGTGGATTATACTTTCTTCAGATCGTCCGCCGGACACTCATACAGCGGCCAGCAGCTGTCGATCACGGAATCCGGGTCCGGTTTCTCCGCCGGAGTGTCGCTCTCTACCAAATAATAGAGTGTTCCGTCATCCCCAGTCACTGTGTCGATCACCTCTCCGTAAATCCCCTTGCTCACGATCAAAACCTTCGTGTACAATTCAAAAGTCATTCTTCATCATTCTCCTTCTCAACCCGGCGGTCCACATAAGCCGTTACAAATCTTGGAGCATTATCAGGCCCATCATCGATCCAGACAGTGGTAAACTTCTTCTTAGAAGTGACACCAAGCTCCATGTTGAACGAATAGGTCCCATAACCTCTCTTGTTCTTTTGGGCTTCTTTCTGCTTGGAAATGTCGTATCTTTTATGGATGTCCTTGACCAGCTTCTCCGTATCGTTCTTTGTGTAACCGACCTTGAAAAATTCATCAGCATGCTTACCGCCTTCTTTAAGACAGTAGCCTTTTATCTTGCTCTTTGATGCGATAAAGCCTTTAGAACTCTTGTAGTAATCTCCGTCCATTATAACAGAGCTGTCGTCCTTTTCAAGTGCTTCTCTTCCGCCTGGACCATGTCCAAGCTGCTCCGGAGAACGGATAACGCCCCACCGCATCCCTTTTACACCGTGGTGGCAGAGCACGCTCCCCATGTATCTGTCGTCATTCATGTCTAAGCGAACTCCCCCTTGTTGGCTTTATATGCGACATAAGCGTCCATCAACGCGGCAACAGCGTCGATCTTCTGCTCATACCGTTTCTTGAACAACTTTCGGTTCCCATTGGTATCCTCCAAGGTAATGCAGTTTCCCATGGCGAAGCTCATAAGCTCTTCGTCAAACAAAAGCATCCGCTCCTCAGACAGCTTCTTCAGCTCTCCCAAAGGAACGGATTCCGTCTTTGCCCCCTGTATGACCTTTTCAATACCGTAGGCGCCGTTGTCGATCTGCCATCGTTCAATGAATTCCTTCGCATTATAAGGATCGTATCCGAAGCACCGGACGTCATACTCCATCTCGGTGATGAAGCCGTCCAGATCTTCATATACGTCCATCATGTCCAAAACCGTGCAATCCAGCACGGCAAGGCTTCCTTCTTCAATGAAGCTCATGTACTTTGTGTGCATAGCCGCCGACAGCTTGTCAAACGTCAGCGACGATATGTAGTTTCTCGTCTTGATCCCAAAACTCCCGTCAGAGAGAGGAAACAGAAACGTAAATGCACAGAAGTCGTCCCCCTGGGATAAGTCTGCACCGAGAGCGCACGGCATTCGCCAATAGTTTCTCTTCCTGTGCGGCTGTATCTCTTCATAAGAGAAGTAGTAGGTGTACCCCTCCATAGGAATACCGAACCTTTTAGCCAATGTGTCGTTCCGCTCACTGGTGTTCTGCTCGATTTTGTCTACTTCACGCTGATACGTCTCATAGGACACGGTCTTTCCCAGATTGGGGTTGGCCTTCAACCACATCTCAGGCATTCCGACTTCGTCGATGGAGTCCAGCTTGTAATACCAAATGCTGACCCACGGCGCGATAGTCTCTCCTCGCAGGATCTTCATCAGATCCATTTTGACGGTATCTCCTATGGCGTTTCTGATCGTCCCCTCGGAGCTGATTGCCAGGATCAGATAGTTATCTATCTTGGAAGATCCCTGTTCTATAGCGCCGATCGGGTTTTCCCGGATGTCACAGGAGAGCCATTCGTCGATGGATGCCACCTTTGTACGCATACTTTGCAGCTTGTCTATGCTCATTGGCACGGTTTCCAGCCGGCTCCCGGTCAGAAAGTTTTCAATTCCCTTTTTCGTGGAGGCAAGCTTTACCCGGTTTGCTCTGCTCCCGGTAGTGTTTTGCAAGCTCCCCTCTGTGAGAAACTGAAACAGCGGCCCCCTGGCTCTCGTGATGGAAGTTCGTATAGGGGACAGTGTCTCGTCAGCCTGCCGCATGGTATAAGCCGTTGCGATCTGGTGGGTGGTGCTTGTGTCGATGTTCAGGAAGTAGCTTTGAATGCAGCTTGCATACATAGTCTTCGCAGCGCCTCTGGCCACGATCAAATACTGCTTGTTTGTCAGCCGCTTCTTTACCTTTTTTCGTACATAGTGGACACCGCCTCCATTCTCATTTGGCACGGGAACGGTGCGCTCCACATAGTAATACCATCCGAAAATTTGCTCTGCCCACAGCTTAAAGCTGTCCAGCAAATGGAGATCGGAGCCATCGGTCAGCGTGAGTTCTTCTTCACAGTATTGGATGAACCCCTCGACCGCGTTGCTGTCGTAATACACGCCTGGATTTGCGATCAGATCGTCGATCCGGTGCATTTCCATCTCGATCTCCCGGCAAACCGGGATCTTTCCATTTATTACATCATCTCTGAATTCGCCATAGTATCTCGGTACTGCCGTATTGGAGAGCATGCTTTTTCTTATGTCCCGCCGGACTTCTTCATAGACTCTCTGTATTTTTCAATGGAGGTAGCATTCTGATACCATTTGGCGACTTTAGAGATCGTGTCCGGATCGAGCTTTGACACGTCAGCATCCTTGTATTTATTGATGTCGAACTTCTCTTCCTTTTTGGTCTTTCCGGAAGCGCCGCTTATGATGGAATCCACAGCGATACCGAGAGCCTTTCGTCCGAGATTTTCGGCAGCTTCATTCAACAGCTTCTTTGTGAGGCTGGTCTTCTTGGGGTTTCTCCTGGCCATCAGCTCAGAATACCGGACCTCCATGTCCAAACGGCTGATCCTTGCACGGAGCTCCTCATCGCTCATAGAAGCGATGCTCGGAGTTTCCTGCTCGGATTTTTCCTTGGCAGATTTGCCGCCTTTGGAACCGCCGCCTTTAGAGCTTCCGTTTTCACCGGAAGATTCCTTTTCGTTCCCGGATTTGCCCTTCGGCCCATGTCCGAGCTGCTCGGGAGTCCGGATAATGCCCCATTTTTGCCCCTTTATGCCATGATGTTCAAGGGAATCGCTCACGATTTTGCCCTCCTTTCTGATAAATGCGCATAAAAAGAAAGAGGCCCTCGTCATGAAAGCCTCTTTCCCGCTGAAATGTATAATTTACTTTACGATAAGCTGGTAGTTTTCCATGCCCGGAAGCTCTGATACGAAAGCCTTGACCAGAAGCTTCGCCTCTTCATCGGCCTTTTCAAGCAACCCCTGCTCGATTGCCTTCGCCTCCATCACTTCTTTTTGTTCAGCGATAAACTCGTTGTAGTCGTCGAATGTGACCTCGTTAAACAGCCCGTTCTTGACCTCAAGCACCGTAATGCTCTCCTGCGGAATACTGTTATCCGTGATTCTGCTTTCTGGCAGATCGACTGTCACGATCTTTGTCACATCGTTTACGGAGACATCGATCTCCGAAAAGTCGATGCCGGCTTTGATAACTCCGTCATAAGAGATCAGGATACTTTTGCTGCTGAACGGCCGCTCCCATCCGAAGATCCAGGTCTCGCTGCTGTCCTTCCTGTCCGCGTTTCTGTATACATACTCCTGCGTAGTCAGATCAGCAAGAGGCTCTAAAGCCTGCTCGATGGTGATGTTGGATAGCTGCGGAGCCATTTCGATCTCTTTTGTCAGAGTCTCGATCATCTCATAGCTCTCTTTCAGCTTGAATCCGGCAAAGACCAATGCCGCAACAAGAACTATGGTGACCAGAACAGCTACCAAAATACCAAAATGTCCGTGACTTTTCTCCACATAAACGACTTTCTCTCGCTTTACAACTGGTTCACGTTCCGCCAGCTTCATCAACGGATACCCTCTTTCTATCTCAGGTACATTCATATAATTTTAATCGCCGATTTCAGGGAGCCCAGGACGGACTATTCTCTTTCAAGATTCCGGAGCACCCGGTTATTGTCAAAGTCATTCCTTCTTCAAGATTAAAAGTCACATGACTTCCTATCTGAAAACGCTGCTCCCAGAAAATTCGATTGTCACGGTCGCCGCCGTCTTCTCCGGTCATAAAGATGTAGATGTCGTTATCCGGTGATTCGTCATCAAAGTAATCCGTGTCATCACACAGAAAGTCATAACTTCCGGCTTTGATGTCCCGCCCAACTTCATAAGTTCCACGCCCGATCCTGTTCTCTTCATCAGAGATCTCTCCGCGCTTTACCATCTCATTCCTTACGGACTGGTAAAGTTCTTTGAGTGACTCCGTATCCATACTGGCCGGATCAGTTGAACTCTGACCGGAGCTGGAAGAGCACCCAGCCATGACGATAAAGCACAGCGCAAACAAAAACGCTAAAATCTTTTTCAATACTATCAACTCGCTTTCACATAATGTCTTGAGGAGCTGGTTCATGGCACACTTTTTCAGACCATTATACCATTTACCCCCCCCAATCGTTAATTTTTTGTAAACTTTTTCAGTCGCTTTCAGCCGGAACATGCTCCGCATCCACGTTGATACGCCATTCATATTCCAGCGCAAGCTCTTCTATGCTCTTCACAATGACAGAAGATGCCGGAGGATCGAACAAAAGCCGCACCTTCAGATAGACGTAGCTTTTAACCGCCTCCAGATCTGTTCTGTCTCCAAGAAAATCTGCCCAGGAGGCGCTCTTATCCTTGATAGAGAAGCCCTTCTCCGGACCGACGCCCAATTCCTTGAGCGTTTGCAGCACAGTGTTGATATGCGTGATGACGCTGGTGTCAAAGTGAGTGTACTCCTCCTTGATCCCCAGCATTTCTTTAATGCTCGTGAGTATGCTTTCCAAGCGCGTCCCTCCTTTTCCATGGGCAGGTGTCATACGGTGTGCGAATGATCGGCTCGCATATCAGCAGCCTTTCGTCCCCGTAGTGAATTGCGTTGTGTGTGTTCAGTGATGTGCATACCAGAAATTCCGGATCCATCAGAAAGTCTGTTGCTTCAGTGATGTCCCGAACTTCAAGAGGATTCATGTGATGAACATAGATGCTTCCGTAGATCTCATTTCCCGGAAGAGCAAGATCGCAGCCGAGATCTCTGGAGATCACATAATTTCTTACCTGCCCCCATCCAACCGAATGGTAGAACGCCTGATTCAGATACCGCTCTATGCCAAAGGTTTCCTTTCCTACAGTCCCATCCAGCCGCAGATACTCAAATCTTTCTCGAAAGGTCCGGAGCTCGATAAGCTCGGAGTAGCGTCTAATCCTCATAGAATTCCTCTTCGTCATTCCCGCTGTATCTCTTGAACGCGCTGAGGGCCCGCTCCAGCAGTTCCTCCATTCTGTCCTGGGCCTCGTAGGATTTGATCCTCGCGTCCATGAGCTCTATCTGCTTCCGCATCATCTCCAGCTCCAGTCTCTCCTTACCGGTAGCCAATTTCAGAAAGTGTGTAGTCTCCTGCGACGTTGCGGTACCGTTCATGATCCGCTGCCGCACAAGATCCATGGCCAGAGAAACCATCTGGCCTTCATCGGCTTCCGGTGTAAGAGCCGGACGCATCTGTCTGGACGAAACCATTGGAGGTTCCGCCACTTTTGGTCGTCTACCCATGACGTAACACTCCTTTTCATAGTCATTTGTGGCACTTAGAAGAACTTATGGAGCAGTTTGTAGAAGAGAGAAAACAGGAGAAAATGACAAAGAAGGAGGTCACTCAAGCGTGGGCGTGCTCCATAAGCTCCTCTAAATGCCACAACTACAAATCCGGCCACCCAGGGCCCTAAAAAGTTTTCAAAAATATAACCCCCGGAGAATTTTCAAGGAGGCCGGCGATGAGGGGAGGGGGTGCCTTTTCGGCGAGGCCCCCTATACCCTCATATTCGATACTATATTGCAGGTTTTATCACTTTTCGGCGCATGTTCGTGAAATCGTACCGAATGATCTCGTCGATCGCCGACTCAACTGCCTGATTGTACTCGTCTTCGCTGAATTCTTCAGACGTTTTGGCGATCCTTGCCAGCAATCCGGCAGAATTATAGCCCTTTTCCGTGTCGAACAGCATCCATTTGCTGAACTGCTTGAACGGATCGTAGGGATTATCGGCAGTCGTCAGCGCGCAAACTCTGCTCATCAGGCAGCACTCCTTTCCTTAACGTATTTCTGTACGGTCGAAGACGAAACTCCGACGGCCTCGGCGATCTCCGACGTAGTGTAACCGGACGCGCGCATGGCCTGGATACGGGCCTGCTTGCCTTCGGACAGCGTTGTAGTCGTCCGCGGCGTAGCGTAGGCGCGCACCTGGTCGATGTCGGCATAGCGCAGGATCTGGCTCAGCACATTCTCCGACAGTGCGCCGGCCTGGATGGCCTCCCAACCCTTGGGAGTGATGTCAACGGGGTTCCTCTTGGCCCCGAACAGCACCCGGTTCTTGCTCAGCGCCTGCTGACCTTTCTTCTGAAGCTCCTTCTTCGTCATCTCAGGATTGTCCCGCTTCAGGGCCCGGATCTCACTGTTGGCCGCGAGCTGGGCCTGCCGTTCCCTGGGCGCGTTGGACTTGGCCAGGGTGAGCTGGTCAGTCAGGTCCTGTACCTCCTCCCGGTACTTCTCCTTGGCCTCGGCGCTATAGGGGATCTTCTCCTCCCGCCGGATGCGCAGGATCTCCAGCCGGGCGGCGTTGGCCATGGCCTTCATGTGGTTGGCGTAGTGGGCATAAGCCTCCTCCTGCACGGTCCCGGACGACAGATCAAAGGCGTCCTTCGTCTCGGCCATGCGGGTGGAGTCCTGGGTCCGCACACGGGTCTTACCCTTCTTGTCCACATACTCCTCCGTCACCTGCTTGTACTCCAGCTCCCCGGTCTCCTCGTTGATGTGGGGCGAGCCCTGCCGCTTCAGCACCGCCACCGGCGACTTGGCACGGGAGATCAGCGTGGACGCGCCGTAATGCACGGTGCCGTCGTCGTCGATCCGCTCCTGCCATTCCTTTTTCAGCGCGGCGATACCGTTGTCCACCTCGCTCTGCTTCCAGTCCAGCTTGTGCTTCTCGGCGTCGATGACCACCATGGAGTGCCGGACAGCCCTGGCCAATTCATCGGGACCAGCGCCTTTCAGCGTCATGTCGGTAATCAGGTTCGAGATCTTTCCCATCTCGATCTGGGTGTTGTTCATCACCCGGAACTCATGCCCGTCCCGGAAGTAATGCTTGTCCCCGTTGGCGTCGGTCTCCACACGGGAGTAGCCGTAGGTCATCTTCGGATCGAAGTCCTTGAGTCCCGGTAGCTCGGCCTGGCTCTGGATCTTCACCTTGCTGTGAGGCGAGTTGCATGGGATCACCATCACCGTGTCCCCGTCGAAGTCCGCGCCGGATAGCCGGTCCGCAACCGATTTGTTGATCCCGATAGCGTCTGCCGGCATGGAGCCCAGCATGTTCAGAGCCTCGGCCTGCTTGTTGTTCACCTTCAGGATCGGGATCTCAAAGGTTCCGCCGTGGGGATAGCGGATCAGCGCCACGGTCTCGCCGTCCTTGTAGTTGGGCGCGAACACCTCGTTGTCCTTCATGGACGCCACCGGCAGGATCACCTGATACTTCTGCCTGGGCAGAGCCGCCGCCTGGAGATACACAGCCGCCGCGTCGCAGTCGCTGGCAAAGGAGTCCAAAAGCTGCTTCTTCACCGTGGGATTGGTCAGGGAGCAGATCTCGTCGTACTCGGCCCGCTTGTCCGCGATGGCCAGATTGAGCTGCTTCTGAATGAGCTGCATGCTCTGCTTGGACAGGAACTGGCTGGGCAGGGAGTCGGCCCATTCGCCCCAGTCGCCCTCGTCGCTCTTTTTGTTGATGAGGCCCAGCTTCCGCTCGCCGTTTTCGTCGGTGTAGTGGTACTGGCCCCCGTTCTCCTTGATGAGCGCGCCAAAGGGGTTGGCAGGATCTGCCTTGATCTCCTTCAGCACCTTGCCGGCCTCGTCTCTGGTCTTGTTGGTGTTGAACACCACATCCACGCCGTCGGGCATGTCGTCGGAGTACACGGCCATTCCCTTGATGTACTTGTCTCCGTCCACCAGGATACGCACCTGGGCATAATGGCTGTCGCCAAGGCTCAGATCCGGCACGCCCCGGCGCAGCTCCACCACGCCGTCCCGCTCGACGCCTGTGTGGCCGTCGGCCGCCTTGTCGTCCCTGTAACGGATCATCAGCCGGCTGGAGTCCATACTGGCCGGGTACTCGAAGCCCTTATCAAAGTGTTCCGTGCCGTCCTCGTCGGTGCGGAGCTTGTAGTCCGTGATGGTATGTACCTTGTCGAACTCGTAGATCTCCTTGTGCTCTGTCCCAGGCGGGCAGATGACCTTGATATTGGTCTGCTTGCCGGGGTTCGTCACCTGGGGCACGCCTCCGCCGTAGACCGGATAGCCCTCCTCCTGGAGAATGGTCAAAGCCTGGTTCAGCTTTTCCCGGCTGATCCCAAGCTCTGCCTCGATCCCGGCGCCCACGTCGATCATGCCCTTCTCGTTGATCTGCTGTCGCAGGAAATCAGCGGTGTTTTTAGCGGCGTTGGTCCTGGCCGCGGAGCGCTCATTGAGCAGGGAGCGGAGAGTGGACTCGTTGATGTCCATAGCCCGCGCCACCTCCGCCTGGCTGTGCCCGTCGTCCAGCATGGACCGGGCCGCGGCGATCATGTCCGCGCGCCTGGCGCTAATGGCTCTGGAATACTGGATGCGAAGCTGGCTGGTATTCTCCAGGCCCACCGCCTTGGCGATGTCCTTCTCCGCCATTCCGCTTTTCCGCAGCTCCTGCACACGGCTGGCAAAGTCCCCCTCATGCTGATAGGGGTCGTCGCCGGAGCCCCAGGGATACCGCCCGGAGCGGCGGGGCATACCGTAATGCATGATCTCGTCGAATTCAGGCAGGCTCATGTCCAGTCCTCTCCTTCCTTGATTTTGTTGATGGTCTTGTCGGCGGCCCGGATGGTCTTCATGACCTCCTTCAGCTCCTCCGCCTCAGGCTTGTGATAGAGGATCTCCCCGTCCTGATAGATCCGCAGCTCTGTCTCGATGTTTTCCGGCTTCACCTTGTACTCCAGGCAGAACAGGGCGGCGTAGACGGTGAGCTGCTCCATGACCGCGTGCTTCCCGGTTTTCAGGTCGTGGATGCGCAGCATGTTGTTGCGAAAGGCGATGGCGTCCGTGTGGCCGTAGCAGTTGTCCGAGTACCAGAGCGCCACCTCCGGCGTCATGTGATAGCTCACCGCGTCGTTCACATAGTTCATCAGGTTCGGGTACAGCGCGTCGATGTCCACGGCCGCGTAGGGGATGCCGTTTTTCAGCAAAAATAAAAGCGCCTCCTGCTTCACGTCCTCGGTGAGTGTGATCAGGTGGCGGATGTGGTCTGCCGCGAACTCGTGCAGCAGGGTGCCCACCTCCGGTGCGTAAGAGGCGGTCAAAGACTTGTAGAATTTTTCCTTGTTGTACCGCAGCCACGCCGACTGGCTGGGAGACAGGATCGCGTGTTTACCTTCCAGCTCGGAATGTCTGTTCCAGATCATGCAGTACCTCCTCCTTGTTTTCCGGATAGATAAAACGGGAAAAGGACATCCCGTTCAAAAGCTCTACATACAATTCCTGATTGGGCTGCCGGATCGCCTTCTTGTTTTTCTTGCACTCCAGTACCGCCCAGCGTTTTCCCCATAGGATCAGCAGATCGGGGATCCCCTGAATATAGCCGGGGTCCAGCTTCATCACGAAGCAGCCAGGAAAGCGTCTCTTCAATTCCTTGATGAGCTTGGCCTGAAAGTCCCGTTCCTGCATGGGGAGCCTCCTTTCTGTCAAAAAGTAAAAGGGAAAGCGGATGATATTCTCTTTCTCTTCATAAAAGGGCATGTATTCTCCGCGGAATAAAGAAAAAGAAAGAGACCTTGTTCATCAAGGCCCTTTCTCATTCGATCGGTTCACCAAACAGAAACGCAATAATGCCCATACCAAGGCCCAGCGCCATTGTTGTACCGATAATTCCGGACAGTAACATAAATAGTGCCTCCTTTATGATAGTAAGTGTTGTTTTGTTGGTTTTCTTTTCATAAAGGGGCCTGCGCATCCCGCGGAAACAAAAAGAAAGAGGACGTGTTTACGCCTCTTCCTCCTGAGAATTGATCTCTTCATACCCGTTGTTTTTATATGCTTTCCAGTCATCGATCGTGTCTTTGATAAGGCTGATGGACAACGCCACAAATATCACGGACCATATAACCAAGACGGTCCAGACAAAGGGCATAGCCAGAGATGCCGCACAAAGAAGATAATGCAGAGACATAATAATAAACCTCCTATAAATAAAATCTGATTTCTCTTCATAAAGAGGTCTGTACATCCCGCGAGCACCCCTCTCTGCAAAAGGGATAATTCTCCCGGCATTCCTTCACACAAAACAGAGCGGGAGGACAGGCGCCGATATACCGAAACCAATCCTCCCTCTCCGTCACCAAACCGCAGCTCAGGCAAACCCAGGCATTTTCTTCGGCGAGGAACCGGATCTCTCCGCCGCAGACCTCGCAAAAGACCTGCTCTCCATCCTCGTCATAAGCGCCGTTTACCCAGCCGTCGTAACAATCAAGCTCAAAGGTTTATGGACCCTCCCTACTTCACCGCGTACTTCCGCCAGTTAGTGGCGAAGAAAGAGCGGGTCTTTTCCAGGCGGCCCATGTCGTTGCGAAACCAGCGTGTCTTGTTCACGCTCCCACCCTTGAGCCGGTGGTGGGCCACGGAACGACCCAGGGCGCGTGGATGGACGGCGGGCTGGCCGGAGCTGTGCCGGTGCAGCTTCTCCCAGGACTCGGTATGTGCTGCTCTCTTCATTGTCATTTTCTCCTTTTCGTTTTTTTTTTTTGATAAAAATAGTGCTTGTGGCCAAAAGCCCAAAAATTTTTCCTATTACTATATAATTTTTATTTTTTTTTTTCGCGATTAATAAGAAAAAAAAGTGGGCAAATGGGCAGAAAGGCCGAAAACAGTCATTTTTCCCTCAAAATCAGCCCAAAAAGGCCGTTTTTAGGCCATTTTTGCCCGTTTTCAGCCCATTTTTCTGCCCACTTTTGTCTCGTAAAAATGGGCAAAAGCCCACTTTTTTCGGGCAATTTCCGGCCGTTTCCGCTCTTTTCCGGCCCCTCGCCCAAATAAAAGTGGGCAGAACCCATATTTATCCGGTCAGTTCTGTCCCGGAAGAAGCACGGCCTCTCCCTTTTTCAGACTGGCCTTCACGTCCAGCACCCGCTGGTTTTTGCTGCCCCGCCAGGGGAGCTCCAGGGACCTCTGGGCCAGAATGAACGGCCCGTCCACCAGAACATCCAGTTCCTTCAGCAGCTCCGCCCGGACATCCTCCCAGGGCAGCATCTCCTCAAAGCTGTACCCGCTCCAGCACCAGACGTCCTTACCCAGCCTGTGGGCGCCTCTCGCCAACTCCAACGCCGCGCCCGCCTGCAAAAACGGCTCCCCACCGCTCAGGCTCAGTCCCTTCAGCATCGGGTCGGCTGCCAGACTTTTCAAAAGTTCGCTGGTGTCCGCTTTGTCCCCGCCGTTAATGGGCCAGGTCTGAGGATTCTGACAGCCCTCGCAGTGCCGGATACAGCCCTGGAAGAACACCGTCAGCCGGAGGCCGGGACCGTCCGTTATAGAGTTGGGGCAAAGTCCCGCAAGGCGGAAATTCATTACTCCAGAGCCCCTTTCGGCGAGGCGGCCTGGTTCTCGAACCGCTCCTCATACTCTCTCAGGGCCTCCCCAAAGGTGTCGAAGTTGCCCTCGAACACGCCGTCCACGGTCAGCGTCCAGTAGGGACCCTTGCTGCTTCTCTTGATCTCCATGGTCTGCTCCTTTCCCATCAGCCGATCCCGTGCCGCACACGGTCCCGCTCTTCCGCTCTCTTGGCGTTGTTCCACTTGCCCATGTCGCCTACCAAATATCCGGTGATACGGCGGATCCGCTCAAAGCGGGTCGAGCGCACCTGATAATGGAGCTCCACCTCGTCGCCGTCCACATCGATGATGATCCCGTCCAGATTGGAGCCGAACTGCTCCTGCCCCCGTTGGATGTACGCCTGCTTCTCTTCCTGGGAAATATGCCCGTTTACCGATACAAACATGGCTCAGTCCTCCTTGTCCTTGTTTTCTTCGTCATTTAATCTCTGGAGCTCCTTTTCCAGATACTCCTTTGTCAGTTTGCTTCTGCGGTCCTTGAAAGGCATGATCTTCGATGCGGTGTACTTCATGTAGTCCGATGTATTGGCCATCAGGTCAGTTGCCGCTGCAAGCAGCTTGTTGAGGACCTCAGCATCGACCGTCATCGTGACACGGCCCTCTGACGTATGAAGTACATTGACGTCCTGAGCTGGGTCTGGAACTTTCAGCCTGCAATCGACAAACCTGATCGCCTGTTCGATGTGCTCCTCACTCAAATCGATGCCCTCTTTCTTAGCCCGCTCTTTAAGAACTTGCTCATACCAGGTCAAATATCTTGCCTGGTCGGCAATAATGTTCATATCAGGATAAGATAGCCCGTCTTTGATAAAGGAAAGCAGGTTGTTCAACCGAATATTTACCTGCACATACTCCGCCAGGAATTGGTCCTCATAGTTGTCGGACATCATCAGGCCGACTGTGTCGCTCAGATTCATTCGCTTGCCGTCCCTTTCTCTTCAAATTTGATCCTGGGGATCCGTTCGGTCACAGTCCTGTGCTCTCTCCGGCCGCAGCATGGGCACACGTCCCCGATAATGCCGTTAAAGCCACACTCCGGGTCCCGGTCCACAGGATGGTTGATGCTGCCGTAGCCGATACCCCGCTCCTTCATATAGCGGATCACAGCCTCAAAAGCCTCCGGGTTCCGTGCCGTGTCCCCGTCCAGCTCCACATAGGAGATGTGCCCGGCGTTGGTCAGCGCGTGGTACGGGGCCTCCAGGTCGATCTTTCTGGCCGCCGTGATGGGGAAATATACGGGCACATGGAAGCTGTTGGTGTAGTAGTCCCGGTCTGTCACGCCCTCGATCACGCCGTACTGCTCCCGGTCCATTTTCACAAAGCGTCCGGACAAGCTCTCTGCGGGCGTTGCCAGGCAGGTCACGTTCAGACCCAGCTCCTCGCTCGCATGATCGCAGAACTCCCGAATAAAGCTGACGATAGCCAGGCCCAGCTTTTGGGATTCCTCGCTCTCCCCGTGGTGCTTGCCCGTCAGGCATTTCAAGGTCTCCGCCAGCCCTATAAAACCGATGGAGAGCGTACCGTTTTTCAGCACACTCTCCAACGTGTCCTCCGGCCCCAGGCTTTCAGAGCCCATCCAGACTCCCTCTCCCATGAGGAACGGGAAATTCTTTACTTTTCTTCCGCATTGGATCTTGTACCGGCCGAGAAGCTGCTCCATCACCTCTTTGAGAAGCTCTCCAAGCAGGTAGAAGAACCGCTCCGTGTCCCCGTCGGACTCGATAGCCAGCCTCGGCAGGTTGATGGAGGTAAAGGACAGGTTGCCCCGTCCGGGCGCGACTTCATCGCCGCATATGTTCCCCATCACCCGTGTCCGGCAGCCCATGTAGCCCACCTCCGTCTCCGGATGTCCCGGCTTGTAGTAGGCCAGGTTAAAGGGCGCGTCCAAGAACGAGAAATTGGGAAACAGCCTTTTGGCGCTGACGCGCATAGCCAACTGGAACAGGTCATAGTTGGGGTCGCCGGGGTCAAAGTTGACGCCCTCTTTAACCCGGTAGATCTGGATGGGAAATATCGGCGTCTCACCGTTGCCCAGCCCGGCCTCGGTCGCCAGCAAGAGCTGCTGGACTGCCAGCCGCCCGCTCCAGCTCTTGTCCATGCCGTAATTCAGTGAGCTGAACGGCACCTGCGCGCCGGCCCGTGAGTGCATGGTGTTCAGATTGTGGATCAGCCCCTCCATGGCCTGATAGGTGTCCCTGGTGGTCTTCTGCATGGCCCATTCCTTTTGCCGCTCCGGCTCCAGACCCAGTTCTCCGGCCTCCTTCAAATATCGCTCATAGGTCAGCTTCACGCCGTCGCCCATGGCGTAGTCGAAGTCGATGATGCTCTGCCCGCCGTGCTGATCGTTCTGGTTGCTCTGGATGGCGATGGCCGCCAGGGCGGCGTAGCTGCCGATGCTCCTGGGCTCTCTCAAATGCCCGTGCCCGGTGTTGAAGCCGCCCTTGAACAGCTTTCGCAGCTCGATCTGGGTGCAGGTGGTGGTCCAGCCGTAGAAGTCCAGGTCATGGATATGGATCCAGCCGTGCGTGTGGAGAAAGGCCGCCATATGGCTCACCATGCCGCTGCTCAGGTAATACTCCTTGGCCGTGTTGGAGCCGTACTGGAGCATCGCCCCCATGGCGGTGTTGCCGTTGATGTTGGCGTTGTCCCGTTTCAGATCGCAGTCCTCCGAGTCCGAAAAGGTGATGTCGTCAAATATCTTTTTGACTTTGCGCCCGAACAGGGTCTCGTTCATTTCCAGCTTTTCGCTGTTCATTCTTACATGCCTCTTTTATTCAGATTTGCCATTTTCTCCTTTTTCAGTATTCATCCGGGAATAGAACGGTGGTGGCGCTCCTGTCCCATTCGGTGATGATGTAGATCCTCCAGTCCTGGTGCTCCTTGTCCTCGTACACCGCAAATATCCTGTCGCCCTCTTTCAAGGCCAGGTCGTTTCGCTGGAAATCAGCCTTGCTGACCTCGCCCCAGTCGCAGGAAATATAACGGCCCAGGCACCGCAGCACATACGCGGCAAAATCCGGATCCTCCATCTTATCGGCCACACCTCTGGTAGCCGTCAACGCTCCAAGCTCAAAGTTAATGTCGGTTTCAGGTTCCTTCCTTTCTGTCAGTGTGTAAGACTCGTCTTTGTCATACTCCATCTGGCTATATGCCACTCCGACCAAAGCAAGACCAATACCGGCAACAATGGTCGCAACAGCAGCAATTTTGAAGAACAGAATATCATTCTGGTCGTTCCACATGATGATGCCAAAGGCGATCACGAGCAGGCTGAGCACTATAAATTCAAACCATGAGTCAATCATCATTTGCTCTCGTCCTTCTTGTGTACCGTCGTCAGCATCTCAAACAGGGCCTTCGCGTCCTCGCCCTGAAAGGCGTTCACGATCACCAGCCGTCCGCTGGCGTCCTGTTTGCCCACGGTCAGCAGGTTCAGATCGTCCCCGTGGGTGAAGTCATAGCCCACCAACAGCGTTCCGTTAGGCAGCACCGGCGTGTTTGTGGTCAGGCCCGTCAGCCTGTTCGGTTTCGGTTCGCTCATTCTCGTCAACCTCCTCAAAATCCGGATACCGTTTCTGGATATTCCGGCGGTCGTTAAAGTCCTTTTTCTCGCGGTATGCCCGGTCCATGTCCAGGTCGATCTGGCTCCGGCTTTTCAGGTGCCAGTAGTGCAGCACCTTAAAGGGGGTATTCAGCCGGTCTATCCGTCCCGCCGCCTGGATCATGGTCCTGTAGCTGTAATTTTGGGAATAAAAAAGAACTGTGTCTGTCTCAACACAGTTCCAACCCTCCGCTCCCGCGGCGTAATTCACCAGATAGACCCATCGCTCCGCTTTCGGGATCTCCTGGTGCCGGTGTCCGTTCCACTCGGCCAACACCGTTCCCTCCGGCCACGGAAGCTCCCGCAGGGTCTCCAGCTCGTAGTCAAAGTTGTAGAACAGGATCAGCTTCGGCGTTTGTCCGGCGATGTCCAGAGCGGCCCTTTGCCGGCTCTCATGGTCGTTGGCGGCCCGTTTCAGAGCATAGCTGAAAGCCCCGTAATTCTGGATCGGCTCGTTCTTATACACGTCCCAGCGCCGCTTTTCGATCATTTTATAAGCCTCCCGGTCATAGTCCACCAAGATATCCTCGTGGACATGCCGGACGCCCCGCTCAAAGTCCATATCGATCAGAATGCTGTCCCGCAGCCGCTCCAGCTTTTCCTCGTCCAAATATCGCTCGATCTTTGGGAACTTGGCATACTTGGAATAGACCACATGCTCTTTCTCGAACTGGTACCGGCTCCGGTAAAAGCCGTTGGCGATGAAGAGGGGAATATAATCCCTCCAGCTATCCCCAGGCGTAGCCGACAGCAGGATCCACTGGTTGTGCTTCACTATCTTCAGAAAGCTCCGCACCCAGGCTCCGGTGCCTATGACCCGCTGCTCGTCAAATATAAACACGGCGTTTTCCACGCCCGTATATTTGGCGATGTTGTTCCAGCTATCCACCTTTACCGTGTTGCGGTAGAGGAGGTCATCGCCCTCCGTGAACAGCAGAAAGGGCGCCATTTCTCTCTCCCACTCGAACCTGTCCCGTTTCAGAGCCGTGGTGATGATATACAGGTCCGGCAGGTCGTCGTCCATGGGAATATACTCCTCTCCCATGAGCGAGCTTATGTCGCCCTCGGCCAGCAGGTAGTACCAGGCCAGAGCCGTCAGGCTTTTCCCGCTGCCCACGCTGCCGCACAGGACCTTTCCACTGCCGCATTTTTTCAGAGCCTCAAGCTGATGCTCGTAAAGGGGCGGTATCGCCAATGCATGTCACCTCGTTTCAGGCTTGCCCGGCCCCGGAACAGAGCCGAAGCCGGGCTTTCTGCGCGCCGCCGTTCAGACCCGGCGATAGCGGGCCGCGTAGGGATCGTCGTCCAGATCCTGCTCCACATACATGGTGCGGATGTACAGGTTCTTGCCGTCGTTCTCTGCGTCGAACACATAGGGGTTCAGCACCACATTCACGTTCTTCACCCGGATGTCGTCGAGGCGGCCCACCGTGTCCTCGTCCAGCAGCACCGGCTCAGAGTCGCCGGACACCAGATATACATGGGGCGGATACTTCACCAGATTGCCCCTCTTGTCCCGGAACTTCAGGATGGCCGTCACGAAGAACTCCGGCTCGAACTCGTCCGGGTCGTCGTCCGGGCGCGGCTTGGTGTTGCGCACCTTGAAGCCGTTCTTGATCATCTCCTTGGCCTGGTCCGGGTTGGGGATGACGATGTTGGCCTTGCGGCGGGTGTCTCCGAACCGGTCGTTGTCCGAGTTGCCGGAGAAATTCGTCTCGTAGATGAAACGGGTGTCGTCGATGCAGATGATGTTGCTGTTGACCATGATAGTTTACTCCTTTTCAAAATTTGTTTTTGGTCGTTGTCATGCTCCGTCGTGGGCGTCGCCCTCTGGCGGGATATCATACCGGTCCTCCGAGGTGAACCACTCGAAGTCCCCGTATTTGCTGATCGTGTCTCTGGCCTCGTCAGCCAGACGGTCATAATAGCTCCGGTCGATGTCGTCCTCCTTGTGCAGCTCCCGCACCATCTCCGACTCCATCCACCGGTAGCCTTTTCCGCCGCCGGCAGAGACCATCTTGGTCTTGGCCTCCCGCAGCAGCAGTCCTCCGCCGGTACCGGGCTTCATCGGGCAGAATTGCCCTACCCGGCCGACAAAGTGATAGTCGTGCCCCTTGGCGATCTCCGCTTGCAGCTCGGCATCGCTCATAGAGGCAAAGTCCTTGTTGAGCCGTTTCTGCTTGTCCGGGTTTCGGCTGTTGTAGTCCCGTTTGTCAAGCTCGGCTTCATAGGCGCTCACATCAGGCAGATCCTCGTTCATGTCCAAATATAAAGCGCTGCTGACCGACATGGTCTCGCACAGGTCCTCAAAGACCACCGGCTCCCGGCTGAATAGCCTCTTGAACACATAGGGCACCGCGAACTGCTCCCCGGTAGCCGTCCACCAGACCTCCTTGCCGGTCTTCTTGTCGATGTGCGGCTCCTTGTACCTTGCGATGTACACGGCTTTGTTCACCAGGCACATCTTGTCGTACACGTCCTCGATCTCGAAGTTGTAGCCGTACTTCTTGCCGAAGTCCATGACAAATTGGATGATCTCGTCGGTGGCGTCGGGGATCTTGATGGAGTCCGTCTTGATGTGGGCCACGGTAAAGCCCCGTTTCTCCACCTCAAATTGCAGGTCGGTCATAAACAGGGCGCCACGCTTGGCCACGATGTTGTCCCGGTTCCGCTGGTCCCTGAACGCATTTTCAAAGGACGCCGAGGTCAGGCCGTAGACCGAGTTGATGGCGGTTTTCAGAGCGTTCGCCAGATCTCCAGAGGTCATCTCGCCGTCCAGCACCTTCTGAATAAACGGCGTCAGCTTTCCGTCCAGCATGTTGTTCACTTCGTCCCAGGACTGGTGCTTGATGCTCACCCGACCGTCCACGATCTCCTTGTATCGGGTCGTGAACCTTGGTCCGAACAGGCATTCCGAGATGGTGCTGTTGGGGTGCTGAGAGTTTATGTCGATGACCGGGACGTTTCCGTACATACCCGGCTCCGCGTAGACCCGTCCGCCCTCGCCGATCTCATAGCCCCGGTAGGTGGACACGCCCTTGTCGTACACATAGCCCGGAAAATATGGCAGCAGGGACCCGGCCTCGCCGTGCCTCTGGGCCATCATGTCGGGCTTGGCCTTCCGCAGAAACTCCAATGTGGGCTCGTCCAGCTCCATCACCGGCTCCGCCAGGTTCCTGTAGTGGAACTCCTTCTGCGGCTGGCGCTCCCCGCCAAATATGATTTTGGTGGTCAGGGTGTTGGTGGTGTCATTTACGGTCATTCCCGCCAAGGACGCCAGGATCTGCCGCGCCGTCCAGTCGGCGGACAGGTGCTTGAACACCGCCTCCGTCGCCAGCACATCGTTGTCGCAGTATTCGGCCACCTTCGGCCAAAGCTCCTCCGGCACCGGCTTGTCCCAGGGCAGGCCCAGCTCCTGGTGGTGGATGCCCAGCTCGATCTCGAACTTCTTGAGGCTCTTCTTGTTGGCGGCCGAGGCGAAGTCGTACACATCCGTGTAGCTCACGTCGTAGGCTTCCCCGAAGAAGCTCTTTCTGTCTCCGGACACGATCCGCTGGCTCAGGTTGTAGAGCTTTTCGTTGTCCCAGCCCATCATCCTGGCGTACAAAATATGGTTGTCGTACCGGCGGCAGTTGAAGCCGATCAGCCGAAAGGCCATGAGCTTTTCGATCTCCGCCGGCTCCGGGTTCACCATCCGCACCACCGGCTTGCCTTCGCCTGCGTACTTCCAGTTCACCAGGAACAGATTGGGGAACACCTCCACGTCGTAAAAGACGATGGGCGCCTCCTCGTCCGTAGCCGGTCCGGCAGCGGGCCGCTGCTCCTCCCGGTCGCGGGATTTGAAGTGCATCCCGGACACGACCTTTAAGCATGTCGCGGCCTGGTTGGTGCTCTTGCTGGCGAAGCCAATCACGGCGTTCTTCATGTCGCTCACGTCGTAGCTCAGGTTCTCGTCCGCATAAGCGTCCTCCAGGATCTTGGCAATCATATCGATGCTGGGCTTGGTGTAGGCGTGGACCTCTTTGGCCAGGTTTTTCTCGATACCTGCCCGGATCCCTTTTTCACTCTGTACCGATTTGAAATTTACAATCTTCTTTTCCTCCTTCAGCGGCAGACCGTGGCTCAGTACCGCCACCGGGAGCGCGTTGCATTTGCTCAGCCGCCGTCTCAGGCTGCTGTTCCCGGTGAACACCTTTACCTCGATCTGATCTCCGAACACGGAACTCAGCCGGCTCACGTCGCCTGTGTAAATATAATGCAGGTGCAGCCCCTCGCCGCTCTTGCTCACTTCGGCGTAGGTGGGCGGCAGCTTTTCGGCCTCCTCCGCGTTCCTTTCATAGCTCTTGCTCCCGTCCTTCCCACGCCGGTCGAAGTCGATGACGATGTGGTTTTCCTGGGGCCTCACATAATGGACCTTACCCGTGTCCAGCTCCTTCAAGGTGGTGTGGACGTTGGCCCACTTTCTCACAGGAGCTCCGTTCTGGCTGGCGTACTGAGCCGGGCAGTCCTTCAGCATCTCGTCTAAAAGCGACGGCTGCTCCTTCAGCTCCAGCCATCCGGACCGGCTCTCCGCTTCCTTTTCCGGCGGCTTTTCCTCAAACTTGTCCGCCCGAAAGCCTGTGTACCAGCTCCGTACCCGGCTCCCGTCCGGCAGCGTCTCCCGCTCCTTGTAGTCCTTGAAGTAGCTCTTAAGCTCCTCCTTAAACAGTCTCTGGGAGTAGGGATAGGCCACGTTCGCGTCCTCGTTGTAGGTCTTGTACATGGCCCAGGCCGCTTTCAGACTGACGGAGTCGTTCTTCTTGAACACCGCCCAGGAGTCCAGCACAAAGTTGTAGAAGTCGTTGCTGGCCCCAAGCATGTTCAGCGGAATATAGTCGTCGTACAGATCCGGCTGGTCCAGAAAGACCTCCTGGCATTTCCAGGCGATGGCCCCCAGCTCGAAGCTGATCTGCTTCATCAGCCTCCTGTACTCCGAAGCCTCCAGCCGGTCTCCTGTCGGCGACACGTCGATCATTCGCCGTATCAGGCCGCTCTTCGCGTCGGTGATCCGCACCGGCTTGTTAGTGCCCATGAACAGAAAGCATTTGAACCGGCTGGCGTAGGCGGATTTGAACTTCTCGTTCACCGTCATCATCTCGTGGCTCACCAGGGAATTGAGCCTTGAATTGTCCTCGATCCGGCTCAGGTCCCCGTCATGCTGGATCGCCACCAGCGGGTTTGCTTTGAATGCCTCCAGCGCGAAGCTGTTGCTTGCCGAGCCCAGGTCCTTGGCGTTGAACGTGCCCGTATATCCGTCAAAAAGCTGCTGTATGATGTCCAGGATAGTAGATTTGCCCGTTCCGGGCGCCCCGTAAAACACCATGAATTTTTGCAGCCGCTTGCTCTCGCCGGACACGATGGCCCCGATCGCCCATTCGATTTTCCGACGCTCTTCCTCCGAATATAAAACGCTCAACAGCCGGTCCCAGGCTTTTGTCTCCCCTTCCTCCAGGGGATAGGGCAGGCGCTTGCTGGCATAGTCCTTCCGGGAAGTCTCCGAGTTGGAGAAGTTCAGCTTTTCGTCCAGCATGTGAAAGGAGTCCCGCATCTGCCTCTGGCAATACTTGTGCCACACGTCGATCATGCCGCTCTCGGCGTCCCACATGTGCATCACCTTGTAGCCTCCGGCTATCTCCGGGCCGTGCTCCTTTGCATACCGGTCAAGCTCCCGGTCGATCAGGTCCAGCGCGTCCTGCTCGTTGGTCGACCAAAGCCCTCTGTCCTCCATCCATATCGCGTAAAAATCCCCGCCCCGTATCATCAGGTGTTCGCTGGGGTTGCGGATGATGAATTTCGGGTAGATCTCGATGACCCCGCGTTTGGTCGCCCGTGTAGAGATCATCAGAAAATCGATCATTTTTCCGTTTTCCTGTTCTTACGGTTTTGAAAGTCCCCGGCTCAGGCCGGGAAGCTCCCGTTTATTTTCTTTTCAGGCATCAGGGAACTTCATCTGGACCAGAAACTCCCGAAGCACCGCGTTCTCATTTTCCTGCTCCGCCTCGATCCTGTTCCAGAGCTCCGTCAGCTCCTCCTCGCTTCTTCCGTCCAGCTTGGAGGCCGCACGGATCAGCGTGGGTACGGAGAGTTGCCTTTTGCCGTCATTCGGTTTCATGGTAGATCCCGCCTTTCTTTAGTCGTATTTGTAGATGTATTCTGTCAGCCAGTGCATCATCTGGTACCAAATATCCGTCCGCCGCATGTCCCACCGTCCGGAACGGACCGTAAACAGCCCGCCCGCTCCATTGGAGCCGTACTCCCGGTCCAGAAACCGCTCCAAAATATCCGCGGCCTCCTCTCCATCGAAGGCGTCGTCCGTCATACCGTCGAGGCCCAGGCTTTTCAGCATCTCGAAGAACCACTGTCCGGTCCGGTCTCCGTAGACCGGATCCTCCATGATATTCTCCTCGCACCGCTTCGCCAGGGCGATCATCAGCTCCAGCACGCTGCACCGCTTTTTCCAAAAGCTCCTGATCCTCCTGGCCGCCGGGTACCACTCGCTGAACTGCCGCCGAAGCTCGAAGCCGTCCTCTATTCGGTACACGTCCTGGCCCATGCTGCACCGAAAATCAGTCCCATAGAGCAGCCAGATCAGTTGGCTGTACTCCGTTTCACGGAGGCTGGACCCGATAAGACCCAGCATCCAGTCGATGTACCGCTCCTGCATTTTGCCCATCGGGTCCAAGTCTGTCCCTCCTTTTTACTGGCGCAGATAGGGCATGTCCTGCAACACGTCCGCATAGCTTCGCATGTCCTTCAGGATCTCAAAGTCCGTTTTGAGCCGGTCGTTCCGGACGAATACCGAGTCATCCTCGTACTCGCCGAAGTGGTTCAAACTCTCTTTCCCGATCTGCTCCTCGATGTCATCGTCGCCCATAGGCAGATCCTTCGTGTCTGTGAGCACGCCGTCGTCGTAGTAGGTCAGGGAGATCACCTCATAACCCTCCATCTCTCCGAACTCGTCTGGGGAGATCACCCGGGGTCTGAGGTCCTCGTCCGGGTCCGGCTTGCTCTCGATCGTGTCATAGCCCATGTCCCGGACTCTCGCCCGGTAGTCCATCCGCTCAACCGCCTTTCCCTCGGTCTCCTCCGGCTGGGCCGGTTCTTCCTCAGGCTCTTCCGCTGTGCCCTCGCCGGTCTGGCAGCTTCTCAGGCGCTCCTTGACGGCCCTCACGTCCATCAGGTATTTCTGCTCGTAGGTCTCCTTCACCAGACGGACCCCGATGGCATACCCGGCCACGGCCCCGACACAAAAGGCGAGAAAGCCGACTGCTCCTTTAGTCATAGACACCTCCTGACTCCAGCCGGATGGTAAAGGCCGTCATGGCCAATCCGCCGAAAAGAAGAGAGGCGCTCAGCAGCACCCCTCCCACGATATGCCGTTTCCGCCTCGTAGAGAGCGCGGTGTCGATAGAATATACAAGAGCGTTCAAAAGATCCAAAAATATCAACCCTTTCAAAAGTAAATTAAAGGGCGGGTCATCCGCGGCTCAGTACCGCCATCCCGCCAATCAGACAAATTCCGGCCATAGCCGTAAACATCCAGGCAGTCAGTTTCTGTCCGAACGTCATAACGAACCCTCCTTTTTCAAATTTCAGCGATCTTCAGGAGCAGATCAAAATATCCGCCCGTCTCGTTCTTCAGCTTCTTGATGGTCTCCGCCTGCCGGTAAAGCTCGTTGATCTTGCTCTGCACCTGGTCGTAGTCCCAGCCCTCCGCTTCAAGCCTCTGGTGGCGCTCCGTCCCGGTCCCGTACAGGCCGTTCAAAATATCCCGGACGATCTGCGGGGTCACGTCTTTGAACGTGGGTGTCTCTGTCCCAGCAGAGACCGTCTCCTGGACCCCGGCCACCAGCCGGTCCCAGTCCACCCGGTTCCCGTAGAACTTGTCCAGGTCCAGCGCCCCGTCATAGCCGCTCAGACGCCCATTGCTGCTGTACTGGTGCATCCAGAACTTGCTGAACGGAGCCACCGAGCCTTTCTGCCAAGGGCTCTCCTGTATGCCGGTCTGGTTCATGCTCCCGTACTGGGCCAGCCACAGGGGATAGCCCTTTGCGGCCACTTCGGACAGGTCCTGCTCTTGGATAGTGCTCAGGGACGTGTAGACCATGCAGCGGATGCCCGTCAGAGAATATACCGTCTCCAGGAAAGGCAGCAGATAGGACCTGACGCCCATCGCGTCCTTGGCCCGGCCCTCGTAGTCCGCCACGGGGACGCCCGCTCCGAAGTAATTCTGGCAGTTCTTCACAAAGAACTCCGCCTCGGTCTTTCCTCCGGCGTCCCGCCTGTCGTCGTCCAGGAAGTGATAAAAGCCCCAGGGCTTGCCAAGGCGGATAAGCTCCTGCACCCAGGGGTCGCAGGTGGCCTGCACATAGGAGGAGCCGCCGGTGGCCTTGACGATCACACCGTCCAGAGCCGGGTTCTTGCTGAACACTGTCTCCAGGTTCAGCCCCTTCTGCCAGCCGCTGATGTCAATGAAATTCATGGTGCTCATGCGGTCAACAGTCCTTTCTTCACAGCTCTCTCCAGGATCGGACCATCAGGCTGGAGGTCGATCATCCAGACCCATTCGCCGCCCTGGGGGTTCAGCTCGTCCTTTCTCCAGACTTTCTTCTTGTTGAAGCTGATGTACCGTGAGCCGGTGCCGTCGCCCTTCCGGTCGTAGATCCAGCCATTCGACTGGCCGTCCACCGTCAGCGGGTAGCCGAGCTTCTTGAGAATATCATTCACGAACATGAATTCTTTGGCCCGGAACATGACGTTCACCGCCTGCTCCTGCCCCTGGAGGAAGAACTCGTTGTAGTCGAGATTCTGTTCCGCCCCCTTCGCTTCTCCGTAGGCAAACCATCTGGCGTAAGGCGAAGGCAGGCCGTTGCCGGAGGTCAGGGCCTCGGTCTTGACCGTGGTGGTGTTTCCGTTCTCGTCCGTGACCGTCTCCTCGATGACCTCTCTGTGCAGGTCGTAGTACAGCTCCGTGTCCACATCCTCGCCGTACCGGTCGATCACCCGGTTCCGATAGCCCCGGAAGCTCTGGTCCAGCGCCGTGTACGCGGCCGCCAGCGCCACGTTCCTCTGCCGCAGGATGCGGTTTCCGGCCATGATGCTGGTGGCTGACAGGACGCCCAGCGCCATCGCGGGCCCATAGAGGACCACGATATCCGCGCCCGTCCGGACCCACTCTTTGGTCAGAGCCTTGCCCATAACCTGCTTGTCTTCATCTTCAGAATATTCGCGCCGGATCTTCTCCGCCGCCTCCTTGTGGCCCTCGACCACAGGTACGGCCTTCACCGTTGCGGCGCAGGCCAGAACAGCCCCGCCCACGCCGGCCAGAATGCCCCCGACCGTGAGGATCTCAGGGCTGTGCCGTCTTACGGACAGGGCCAGCTTATTGGCCAGTCCTTTGATGTCCAGTTTCGTTTTCATGGTGTACCTCCTTAATTGGCAGCGGTCGTGACCGCTTCTTTGATTGCGTAGTCGGCGGAGCTGCAAGCGGCCTGGGCCGCCTCATGGGCCTGTTGGGCCTGTTTGGAGATCTCCTCTCTCTCCATCATCCGGATCAGCCGCTTCAGATAGAATTCCGCTTTCTTCAGGTCCTCCAGACCGTTTTTCTTCTGCCACCGGCAGATATACTTGATGACATTGCCCATGTTCCAGCCAACCGGGTCCGTGAAGCTCTCGATCACGTCGATGGTCTCCAGGCCGGTCCTGGACATGTAGTGAGCGGGATGGTTGATGATGTCCGGCCCGCTCTTGGCGCTTTCAGCGTGTAAGGAATCCATATTTCTCCTTTCCAGATAATCGTCTATCGTTTCTTGAAACATTTCAGTCAGTTCCTCAACTGTTTGGCCTTCAAAAATGAGGTAATCGTCGATCTCAGCGACTTTGCCAACCAAGATGGCGCTTTCCCGGTCATAGTTGACGACCGCTTGGTAACCCCGATACTCCCAAATTGGGTTGTTGGATTGAATCGGATACCCCATATGCCTTCCTCAGGCCCTTACAAAGTCGTGGCTCTCGGCAGGCGAATGCGGTACCCGCCCATAACGGACTCCACCCGTGCCATGGACAGATCCGTCCAGCCGTACTTGTTGTCCGTGTAGTTTGCGGGCAGACCCGCCATATCCAGCAGGTCGGCCACGCTGACCGAGTCAAACCGCTCCAGCAGCTCCTCCATCCGCCAGAGGACCTCTTCCGCGTCGGCGACCCTGTCAAATATCACGTCGTCGTAGCTGTAGGCGGTCCTGGTCTTACTGCTGTTGTAGTCTCTTCGGTCATTCTTCTGGTCATAGTAGGCCCGGTAGGATACTCTCGCCCCGTTGGGCGAACTCTTGGAGGTCCTTGGGGCCTGTCCAAGCAGCATCCCGAGGCCATTGCACACCATCTCATACAGGGCGCGCTGGATGGTGGGGATCAGCACATCCTGCAAAATATAACTGGCCGCGCTGTCCAGGTCGCCCGGGACGATCATGCCTCCAAGACGGCTGACGCCGCTTTTCTTCTTCTGCCTGACGCCTCCGGTCACCACCTTCTCCACCTTATCCCGCTGCTTTCCACTGCTGACATTCGGTCTGTTTTCGTCCAATCGTAGCTCTCCCTTCATTCACAAATTCAAAAGAAAAAGGCAAAGCGCCTGTATAACAGACGCCGTGCCCTTTCACGGTCAACCCGCCTTCTCGTCGGTATCGACGGTGGAATCCTCGCTCACAGGCTCCATGGCAGCCTTCTCCTGCCGCTTGGCCTTCAGCTTCTCGATCACTTTGGCGGACTTGTCGCCGATCCACTTGCCGGCCGGCTTGATCGCCAACTCCCAGAGCACAGCTCCGGCAGTCATGACCAGACCGGTCGCCAGCAGCTCGCCGGCGGCAGAACCTTCATCGTTATCAGAAACAGAAGTCTCCTCAGCAGGAACAGTCGCCTCCAGAACCTCTTTGTTTTCCATGTCTTCCATAGTCAAATCTCCTTTCAAATTTTGGGTTTGTTCCTCATAAAATCCCTTGTATTTTTCGCGGACCTTACTCCTCTTCCCAGCTTCCGGACTCAGGCGGATTGCCGCCGAACATGTTCTCGTAGCTGTAGTTTTCGTCCCTGTTCGGGATGATCTCCTTCTCCAGCCACTTGTCGAACCGCACCCCGGCCACGATGAAGCCATAAAAAGCAAATATCGCCAGCACAGCGTCGTAGATCCCCGCATTCAGCGTGCGGCAGCAGTACATGATACCGGCGAACAGGACCATGATCACCGACGTTACCAACAAAGCCTTACCCCTGATCATTTCAAAGACCCTCTTTCTTTATTATTTTGTCAGTCTATATACTCGAAGTCATACACCGGCGGCTTCTCATAGCTCAGTACCAGGATCGGCTTATGGCCGTCCATGAGCATTGAGTCAAACACCGGCTTGATGAATCCGCGGGCGATGTTCCAGCCCACCATATCCCCGATCTCTACCGGCGATACGTTCAGATCGCCGTAGAAATCGTTCAACGACACATACGGCTCGCTCCCGTAGGTCATGTCCCGGTTCTTGTTGTTGGCCGCCCGCTCGATCTCTGCCCGGTCCGAGTAAAAATATCGTCCGAACATGGCGTCGTAGCACAGCTCGTGATGGAAGCCGTCCGCGCACACCGCGTCCTGCGTCTCAGGAGGCGTGCTCTTCTCGGCCCGTTCGCGCCAGACCTTTTTCTGGATCTCGGCCTCCTGCTCCTCGCCGACGGTCTCGATGACCTTGGCCTTGTACTCCCGCAGAGAATTTTCCGCCAGGCTATACGCCGTAGCCAAAGCGGCGTTTCTCCGTCCGGTCACGGTCTTCGCTCCGATCAGGCAGGCAATAGACGCGGCGCCTGTCATGGCCGCCGGAATATAGCAGTTCCCGGCCGCCTGTACGGTCTGTACGGTAGTGAGCTTTTCGCAGCCCACCTCGTCTTTCTTCGCTTCGATACGCCGCACCGCTTCCGGAGTAGCTTTCACGGCCAGCACCGTGGTCGTGATCATGCCGGATATGCCCAGGCAGGTAAGGATCTCCGGGCTTTTCTTCTTTACGGCCAGCATTCCTTTCAATGCGGCCCTTCTCAGCCCTTTGGGAAGTTTGGGAAATGTCATGCTCATTGCTCCTTTCATTGTCTTTTCTCCGGTAAGCCCTCAGCAGCTCGCCGGTCTCATACACCATCACACGCAGGAATTGATGTGAATTGAAGTTGGCATCGTCAGATTCGCCCAACATAAACTCCAGCCAGCTATAAAAGTCATAAATGACTTTTTCCGGGTCTCTTTCGGATGCCCGGATCCGCCGTATCAACTCCCGGAGAAGCACATCCCGGTACGCACACCGAACGGAATCCCTCTCACAGAGCCAATGGTGTCTCAAATATCGCTGCTGCAAGTATTGGTTATCCCGGCAGCACCGTCTCAGCCAGGACACGGTCTCTTCTCTGGTCATGCCCGGTATGCACGCCTCCTTTCTTGTCGTGAAAAAGAAAGAGGAAGAGGCCGTGTTACGGCTCCTCCTCCGGTTCTTCTTCCTCCTGTTTTTCGGCCAGAACTCTGTCGACTTCGTCCTTGATCCTGGTCTCCATCAGCTTGTCGTCGATCACGCCGCTGACACAGCTCAGCAGAGCTCCCAACAGCGTCACGATCAGACCGCAGCTTTTCAGATCGAATCCTTTCCTCTTCAAATTCAAAGTTACTCCTCCTTCACAAAAGTTAGATTTTCCATAACAGCAGTTGTAAATTTCACGGAAAGAAGAAGAGCCATTGTTGGGCTCATTCTTCCACTTCGTTATGCTGGAACTCTTTGTACAGATCGTCGAACTCATCTTTCTCGCTCCCGAAGATCTTCTTGAACCACAGGCCGATGCACATCGCCGCGAACGTGATCAGTCCGACCACAGCGGATGCGGCAAACGCTCCGATGGTAAAATTGAAACCGGTTTTGAAATGCTTCATAGTGACCTCCTTAAAATTTATTCCAGGTTTTCATAATAGCAACTGCTCATTCCGCGGAGAAAAGAAAGAGCCGTTGTTAGCGGCTCAATCTTTCCGATTCCTTCTCAAAATATCCTTTTACGTCGTAGCCCATCCTTTCCAGACAGTCAAAGGACTGAAAACAATGGTCCTTCATTACGGCATTCGCTTTCTCGTCTGACAATATATGAAGCTGATTCAATACATTGCAGATGTCCAGCATGGTCGTATGGTACTCGAACCGCAGTTTTGCTACCTTCTTTGTAATATCCATAGGCTCCTCCTAATTTGATATTTCTTCACAAGAGAAGCTGTCGATGCCGCGGTCTACCGGATCACATGAGGCATGAACGGAAACTCCAGCGAACAGACCCGCAGGCCGTCGTCCATCGTCCGCCACACTCGGTTTACATCGATCCAGCGATAACCGTAGAACATCTCGCCGTCGCATTGGTCCCAGCCGATATTGCCGTTGTTCTCCGGTTCCAGACGCAGATATTCCAGAAACTCATTCAGCGTACTGTAGCCTTTCAGGATAAAATTCCGGTTGAGATTATAGATGGCCCGCATGACCTCCTCGGTGGTCCGCTCGAAGAAGACCGGCCTGTCAAGGCCGTCTATGTAAAAGGTCTCGATGCGGTCCCAGGGCGGATCATCGTCGTCCTCGTCCCGCCTCCGCAGGGTCTCCCGGATAAGCTCGTCCGTACCCGGTCCGCACAGGCTGTCCACCTGCTTTCTGTACTTGATGAAATTGCTCTCCAGCGCCGCATACGCGCTTATGAGCATGGCCTGCTGCCGCTTGTTGCAGATGTTGGCCCCAAATATACAGGCGATCGTAGCTGCTCCAGACAGCACAGCCGGGAGATATGCCGGCGCCTCGGCCATTACGGTCTCCGCTTCGGTCAGCGGCTCCTGCCCATTGGCCTCCTGGGCCTCTTTCCGGGCCTCTTCCGCTTTTTTGACTCCCTTTGCCGCCAGTATAGCCGTAGCGGCAACGCCCCAGGCCCCGACAAGCGCCATCACGGTCGCCGTCCGGCCTCTCTAAAGTTTTGTAATCTTCGTTTTAATCACCTTCCAATAAATTATTTGATCAGGATCGCAGGACGAACGCCTAAATAACTTTGGCTGCTCGAAACATACCCACGGAATTTAGACACATTGGCGTAAGCGAAACCGGCGCGAGACCACGACTGTTTAGAGGCATTTCTTAGCCAATAAGACCCGAGCTCTCCATCTCTGTAAAAGACTCGCTGATACTCTTTCTCTTTCATCAGCGGAAGTTGTTCGTCCCTATCAGGCTCTACAATGGCCTCGTACAACGCATCGTGTCCAAATATCATTCCGTATGTCGGGATCGTTATCTCTTTGATCTGATCTCTAATACCCGGCTCAAAAGACGGCAGGAGGACTTCATTCATCCACTTGTGAAGATCCGAAGCCTCATATCCGCCTTGATTGCTGTAATCCTCATTCATATTACGAACAGCCACACATTCGTCAAATATAAAGAGGATCTCTCCATATGTAACTTTGTGAACTGTTGCGGAGCAGCACCCGATTTTCTCTATAGGCAGGATCACGCTATCGCCGACCGCGAATTCAATGGTGTTTATATGCGACGGCCCGAGCACGCACTTTTTCATTTGCTAATCGCCTCCTAAAGCTATTTGATCAGGATCGCAGGGCGAACGCTAAGAGGCACGCCCGCAGGCCGATAGTGCGGATATCCGCTTGAGCCAACGAAATTTCTGAAACATACTTTAACCCTTCAAGTAGAACTGCTGATTTAGTCGTTCCGGCTTCTTTCGCTATAGTATCAAGAAGATCATTTTCTTCTTTAGTTAATCGAAGACGAAATTGATAAACTTTACCGTCTGACTTAGGCGGTCTTCCACGCTTAGCCATCACTTTTCCTCCAAATATTACGCCAGGATCACATCACTGTACGGCAGAGTCTCGATCCACTCGCAGAAGTGACGCCACTCGTCCAGCTTATGGTTCTTCCGGTGCTTATAGATGTTGGACAGCACCTCATAGTTGAGCAGGATCGTGCGTTTCTGGTTGTACGAAGAGGGAAGAAGCTGGATCATCTGCCACCAATATTTCTTGTCTTTAGTCTCAAGGAACTTCTTCCTGTAATAGTTGAGAACATTGATGGTCAGGTTGAGATGCTGAACACCGCCGCAGAAAACATGAGGCGCTTCATTAAGCACAGGGCCGTCAACCTCAGCACAAAGATAGAAGTCATAGTCAATAAGGTGTTCATGGCTGAAGTCATCCAGCCCAAACTCCTTAGCGTGGATCTTGTGCATGGTCGAGCAGCTATTGGCTACAGTTCCCACCTTATAGGTGTCAAACTCTTTCCACCAGTACAGCGGAGCGGTGATGTCGACCGTGATGGTTATCATTCGGCGGAATTTCCCGTCGACAGGGCCGGCCTTGGCCAGCCTCAGCATGAGATCATGGTCTTTCTGACCGAGCACAAAACCCTCATAGCATCTGTCTGTATGGCGGTCCTCGCACACGCTGCACAATTCATCAGGGACTTTGCAAAATGAACTGTCGCTCTTGTCCCAGCTGTTCATCGGGTTGCGCATACCCCGGACCGTCGCTTCGAGTCCGTACACTTTGGGTTCTTCGATGATGATCATTTTTGTTCCTCCTTATGTTTTTCCTTGTCTGCCGCTCTAAAATATCCGAGCAGAAAATCACATCTTTTCCTATCCCGGCATTGCACAACTGTCTCTGTCGCGCCGACATAGATTACACAATCAGCAGTGATCTCAGCATGCTTGGTAGTCGCTTCTGGCTGAAAATATGGACAGTCGTGACAATGCTCATTTACATCTAACTTGATCATTTTTACCGCCTCCTCCGGCAAATATAAAAGCGAAAAGACCGTGTAAACAGTCTCCTCGCCCATAGTTCATTTAAGCACTTTCAGCTCCGCCAAAATGTCGCTCAAACGCTCCCCGTTTTTCTTCCTCTGATCGATCATCAGCCACTCCTTGTTGGTGAGCTCTCTCCGAAGTGCCCAATAGTGGCCGAGCGAGCGGTCATAGCAGTACAGATTCTTGATGTCTTCCTGCTTGTGCAGATTGATCCGCTTGCCGACGACCCTAACAAGAGTCCCGGACAGGCTGAATACGATCGGCCCGAACAGGAGAATATCCTCTCTGTTTCTGTAGTACCACGCCCGGCCGTTATTGGCCAGCTCCCTCGCTTTTCTCACAAGTTTTTCCGCTGTTGTCTCGTTAGGTTCGGGATTCTCGTAAACGTACATGTTCAGCATCTCCTTTCAAAATGTGCTTTTCCATAGAAGCATCTGCACATCCCGCTTATCTCGGACCTACTCTCACATGCAGCTCGTTTCCCTCCACAAACGCCTCAAACCGGTGGTCCTCCGGATTCTGAACGATGTTTCGGAGAACTGACCTCCGCTTTCCGGCAGCAACGAAAGGCAGCGCCGTCAGGATCGAGAGCTTTCCGGGTTTCTTGTCCGGTACCAGCGAGATCCCGGCCTGTTCTTCTGCGGAAACCGTTTCTGCTGACTCCGTCTCCCGGTTCTTTCTCTTCAGCTCTTCGTAGCGGGCCTCTTCCCGGCCTGTCTCTTTCCCGGCCTCATAAGCCGCCTTACCCACAACGTATATAACAAGCAGTCCGGCAGCTCCCTCCAGCATGGTCTCTAAAAACTTTTTCAAACAAATTCCTCCTTTTCATAGAAGAAAGAACAGAAGCCCTTGTATAGCTCCCGTTCTTTCTCAGTCACTGAAATTTATCCTCGATCTTGTCGAACAGATGGTTGACGGCCTTCACCATGATCTTGATAGCCCGGAAGCAGCAGATCAGTGCCACTGCGCTCAGGGTCGCAAAGAATATGAAGCAAAGTACGCTCATTTTTCGTCCTCCTTGATATAGTATAATTTTACTTGACCTTCCATAAAGGGCCTTGCATAATTCGCGGAGGAAAGAGAAAAGGCCCTGTTAGAGCCTTTCTCCCAGAAGAATGTATCCTTGCCGGTTTTTACGACTTCTTCTTGAACCCGGTCCCAAAGAGCTTGAACAGGTCGGATACATACAGGCCGAGCTGCCAGAGCCCTACCGCGAGCAGAATGCCGCGGAGGAACCCGACGCAGAACGACATAAGTATCGACTCAGGTGTCTCATTGGTGCAGAGATAATAAAAGAATTTCATAAGTTTTCTCCCTTCAAAAATAGTTTTCTTCATAATAAGACTTGCAGATCTCGCGTTAAATATCCCGCCGGTCAAAGACAGTCTCCCACACAGCCTTTGGGATCGGCTTCATCTTCAATGACCACATAAGCTGCCGGACCGTGACAGTCGGATAAAGCCCGTCTTTTGGAAGCTCTGCCCGCTCGTTAAAATATGGCTTAAATCCGATGTTCAAATAGATGACGTCTGTGAGCCATGGGTCGATCTCGCTCCACCAGGTCCTTTTGCAGACCGGGTCGAATCTCTGTTGGATCACCGCCAGCCCTCGATCCCGGATCTTGTACAGGGTACACCGGTCATAGACAGGGTGGCTGCAAATATAAGTCTCTCCGTACTGGTTCTGGTAAACAGCCGGCTTTTCAAAGTGATACCGCATACTCCCTCCAAAAGAGAAAAGGCCATGTAAACCTTTCCTCTTTGTTTTCTTTACCTTTTCGCAACAAGAATTCCTTCTCGGCTGATCAGGTCCTCGAACATCACATGCTTCTCAAAGCTGTTGGACTTCACGGCTTCCAGGTAGTCGAAATACAGCCCGGGCCGGTTATCGACAGCATACACGATGGACGTCGAACCAAGACGGTTCAGCATCCACAGCGCCTGCTCCCGAATGTTCCGGATCGAGATGTTATCGCCCTCGAAGTAGTAGAATCCTTCGATTTTGCAGAGCTTGTTAAATGCGTAGAGGTAAACTCTTTTCTTCAGCATAATTAGTATCTCCTTTATCTTAAATTAGGTAATTTCTTCCATAAAGGGGCCTGCACATCCCGCGGTCGGCAAAAAGAAAGAGCCCGTGTATCGTACACGGACCCTTTCCCGGTTCAGCCTTTTCTGAAAAGCCGCATGTTGTTTGCGACCCACGAAAATGCTCTCGAAGTGAATGAGCCAGTCTCCTCGAACCTCATCCCAGCGCCCATCCAGAACGAGGAAACACCCAGGGGGATCAGCAGAGCTGCCCAGTCATAAACAGTCTTGAATATGCGCTCGGTCCTGCCGTTCTTGGCATCCGCTTCGCTCATCATCTGCTTATGCAGAAGCTCCACCTTCTTCAACGCCCGGTTTGTTTCTTCGTCTGTCATTGCCTCGGAAAGTTCTTTCATGGACTTTTCATACTCGGCATCGATCAGCTTTTTCGCATCTGTCATTCGCAATGCTCCTTTCATAAAAGATTTCCATAACAGGAGCTGTTCTTTCCGCGCAAGCCCATCAGACCTTATTCGTTTCGTGAAAGATAGTTTTCTATCTGTACACGCATCACAACTTTCTTCCGTTTCTGGATCTTAGCAAATCCGTCCTTCTCCATTTCGAGAAACAGATAGGGCGGCTCGTCCGGATCCGACTGGTCCTGCCTAAGCGTACCTACGCACACTCCAGAGAGCCACCATCGGAACAGTAAAAACTCGATCAGAACAGCCGCTAAGAGTGCGGCCGGCCAGAGCCATTCCATTCATGTACCTCCTTTCCGTTTTACAAATCTAACATGGATTTTGGTCACCTGTGTACGGCAAAAAGAAAGAGGCCATGCCGTATGGCACAGCCCCGTGTTCACTTCATCTACAAAATGACCACTCCTTCCATAATGGTCCTTGTTATTTTCGCGCTTTGTCCAGCAGCCAGAAAAATCTTCTGTATGCGTCGTAAAAATAGTCCTTGCCGCAGGGGATCGGCTCTCTGGCCCGCATCTGCTCATAGGAGATTCCTTCTGTGACACACCGCAGGAGGAACCGGGCGATGATCTCGTCAGTCTCCCTTGCAGTCCTCTCCACCATCTTCATCCGGTCCAGCCAGTAGAGCCTCTTTTCCGCATACACAGCCGTCGGGTCTGCCGTCCCTCCGCCGCTCACATGCTCGTGGCCTTCTGACGACTTGCTTGAAAAACCGTCGACGGCGTGATAGGCTCTCTTCCATTCCGGGTACTGAAGACAGAAATGCCGAAGCTCATAGTACCGGTGTTTGCTTATGTAATAAGGGCTTTTCTTTGAAATTTCAGGGCGTATGACCGTACCCATTTATCTTTCCTCCGTAATCTAAGTAAATTCAGAAAACTTAGATTCAACGGAGGATTCCTGGCCCGCTCTATGGGGAGACTCACTGCTCCTCTGCTGTCAACGGCAAACAACCTCAAATCTATTTTAGTTAAGCTATCTTAGAATAGACAATGGTATCATGCCAAGAGAAAATATAAAAAAAAGAGGGCCTGCGCATCAAGCACAGACCCGTCTCTTCTACTTCTGAAACCACTCGGCTATCAGAATTGCCCCGCAGGCTATCAGAATCAGTCCAATAATCCCTAACATCAGCATTCCTCCATTTCAGTTGTTTTCAGATTTCCATAATAGGAGTTGCTTATTCCGCGCAATCACGAAAACGTCGTGCCTCACGGCGCTTTGGTCATTCCGCAAAAATAGGCAAAAAAAAACACCGCCACCAATCGGTGACAGTGTCTTATACGTTCTTGTGTTTTGCTGAGCCTGATGGTATAGTTATATCATCATGAAATGTCTGAGCGTCTCGGTGATGGCTATTTCTTTCTCGGTTGGACACTTTGGAACTTTTGGCGTGGCCGACTTCGGCTTGTTGTAGTTGGCCCGCTCAATGATCCCAAATTTGTGTTTCACCTGCGCCACATACAGATTGCTCACGTTCATTCCATAGTGCTCAAAAATATAAGTTCGGATCTCATCATAGCTGGCCTTTTTCTCAGCTTTTGTGATGTCCAGCTCTGTCAAATCCAGATCTATGCTAATAAAACGACTCGATTTTAGTTTGGACAACCAATCACACGTCGAGACGATTTGCTTGCTGTCCAAACGTGACACCTAACCGTCAACGCCGGAGAATGAATATGACCGCAAGATCTCTCTGACTGGCATGTATGCTTTCCCGAAGATCGAACAGACTGGTAAGAAAGGTGATGTGAAGTGAACCAAGATCCTTTTAAGGAATACATCAGAGAATGTGAACCGGATAAGCGGGATAAGGGGTATGCCTGGCATACGGCTATTGGACTACAGGCCGTGGACGGGCTGAAGACATCCGAATATTTGGCGCGCACAGCGGTCCGCAATATTGAGGGCGAGATATCCTTTGAAGAGGCAAACGCGCTTCTTCAGACTTATTATGAGGAGAACCCTTCCCACACGGCTGAAGATCGCACAGAAGAGGCTGACAAGGTCTCGGCCAGGATCGCGGCTCTGCTCTCTGAGCGGGCGTTCAGCTTTACGCCCAATGAATATCTCTCTATTCACCGAAAGCTGTTCACCGGTATCTATTCTCATGCAGGGCGGATCCGGGATTACAACATTGTGAAAAAGGAATGGGTGCTCGATGGCGCGACCGTGCTCTACGGCAGCGCCTCGGAGCTCAGAGCGACGCTTGACTACGATTTTTCTGAAGAGAAAAATTTTTCCTATCGCGGTCTTTCCATGGATGAGATCATCCATCACCTGGCAGTATTCGTCTCAAGACTGTGGCAGATCCACGTGTTTGGAGAGGGCAATACCCGGACAACGGCGGTGTTTTTTATCAAGTATCTGCGGACGCTCGGCTTTGATGTGACAAATGATATTTTCGCTGAAAACGCGTGGTATTTTCGCAATTCCCTTGTTCGCGCAAACTATAACGACCTGAAAAACGGCATCCATGAGACGACGGAGTTCCTGGAGCTGTTTCTGAGAAACCTTCTGCTGAATGAGGATCATCCGCTCCATAACCGGACATTACACATCAGCGGCGCCTTTCAAACGGCAGAAAAAGCGAACATTGAGGCGGAAAAAGCGAACATTGAAAGCGCAAAAGCGAACATTGAGGGCTTGTTTACGGCAAAGACCGCTTCCCATGCTGGCAAATTGCTGGAGGAATTTGGCTTTCAAACGATCTTCGGCAGATCGGATGTGCAGAGAGTCCTTGACCTGAGACCGACCAGAAGCACCGAGCTGCTCCATGAGCTGGAAGAGAAGGGCTTCATAGAACGGGTCGCCGGATCCGGAAAAGGAAAATACAGATTCAGCCCGCGGCAGGGCTGAGGAAGCCTGCCCGGGCGGAACTTTTCCACGGGTCGGGCTGAAAAAGATTGACAACGATTTTATCAATACGTATAATGAATATGAAGAGTGCTCCTGGGTGAGGCGGGCCGGACCTGCGCTCGCCGGAAATAGCGAGCTCCGCCGCGCCCTGCTCAGGCAGGGCTCTCCGCATTTTGCAGCTGTCCGCCCAGTGGCCGGCTGCATGACAGAATGAAGTGATAAGATGAAAAAACTGCGTGTTTTTAGATTTCTGTCCGCGCTTCTGATCCTGGTCCTGCTCCTGTGCTGCGCGCCCCTCCGCCCGGAGGCCAGCGCCGAGGGGACCCTGTCCCTGACTCCGGAGGAGCAGGCCCTGGTGGACTCCGGCCGGACCCTCCAGGTGGGCTACGTACAGGACCGCATCCCCGTCTCCTTCAGTGACGGCAGCGGGGAGCTGGCCGGTATCTCCCGCTATATCTTCGACCGGATGGAGCAGATCAGCGGGCTGGACTTTGAATATGTGCCGCTGCCCGCCGGGGACGTGACCTACGCCTACCTGATGGAGCAGGGCTTTGACCTGGTCACCAGCGTGGAATTCAACAAGGCGAATCTGGGGGCCCGGGGCATCCTGATGAGCCAGCCCTATTTTACCAGCCGGAAGGTGGTCGTAGCCCGGCGGGATTTCAATTCCTCTCTGGACTCGGCCCTGTCGGTGGCCCTGTGCAGCGGCTCCCAGACCATCAAAAAGGTCCTGGCGGAGACCTACCCCAACTACACCGTGGTGGATTATGACAGCATCGGGGCCTGCTTTCATGCTGTGGACAAAGGCGAGGCGGACATGATGATCCTGAGCCAGTACGTGGTGGAGTACTGGCTGCACAAGCCCGCCTATGAGAATCTGAAGGTGATCCCCATCCTGGGAGTGGACGAACAGCTCTGCTTCTCCGCCGTGGTCCCCTACGACGCGGAGGGGAACCCGGCAGACCCGGAGGGCTATGCCCTGATCTCCGTTCTGGATAAGGCCATCGAACAGCTGAGGCCTGACGAGGTGGACAACTACACCATCCAGGCCATCATGGAGAACCGCTACACCTACAACGCCGCCGATTTCGCCTACCGCTACCGCTACGCCATTGCGGTCTTCGTGGTGTCCGTGCTGCTGATCTCGGCTATGGCGGTGCTGCTGATGCGGCAGCGGCTCCAGTCCGTGAAGGCCCAGGCCGACGCCCGGGCCAGGAGCCAATTCCTGTCCACTATGAGCCATGAGATCCGCACCCCCCTCAACGGCCTCATCGTGCTCAACTACCTCATGTCCCACAAGCTCCACGACCAGGAGCAGCTGGCCCGGTATCTGGAGCAGTCCACCACCACGGCCAACTATCTGCTGTCCCTGGTGAGCGATATCCTGGATATGTCCATGCTCCACAACGAGGATGTGAAGATCGAGCTGAAGCCGGTGAATCTGCAGGCGCTGCTGTCCACCGTGGAGGCCATCATCCAGAGTGCCATGGCCGATAAGCAGCTGAATTTTAAGATGGAAGCCCGGCTCATCCAGCCCTGCATCCTGGGCGACGGCGTGCGCATCCAGCAGATTTTGCTGAACCTGCTGGACAACGCCCGGAAGTTCACGCCGGAGGGCGGCTCCGTGGGCGTCCTGGTGGAGCAGACGGCGGGGGAGAACGGCCGGGTCAACACCCGGATGGAGGTCTCCGACACCGGCCGGGGGATGAGCAAGGCCTTCCAGGAGAACATCTTCGACGCCTTTGCCCAGGAGCGGGACACCGTCTCCAAGGGCGACGAGGGGGTGGGCCTGGGCCTGTCCATCTGCCACCGCCTGGCAAAGCTCATGGGCGGGGAAGTGAGCTTCCACAGCGAAGTGGGCAAGGGGAGCGTGTTCGTCTTCTCCTTCAGCGCCGAGCCCGCGCTGCCGCCCGCGGAGTGCCCGGACGAGGCGCCGGTGAGCACCGGAGCCAAGCCCAAGGTCCTGGTGGCGGAGGACAACGAGCTCAACGGCGAGATCATGCTGGAGCTGCTGGAGGAGAACGACTTCCCGGCGGAGCTGGTGACCGACGGCCGGGCGGCGCTGGAGTCCTTCTCCGACTCGGAGGTGGGGGAGTTCGGCGTGATCCTGATGGATCTGCTGATGCCCCGGATGGACGGCTTCGCGGCCGCCGCCGCGATCCGGGCCCTGGACCGGCCCGACGCCAAGACCGTGCGCATCCTGGCGTGCAGCGCCAACTGCACGGTGGAGGACCGGGAGAAGGCCAAGGCCAGCGGCATGGACGATTTCCTGTCCAAGCCCGTGAATATCCGGGCCCTGCTGGAGAAGCTCAGCAGCTGAGAGAGGGAGAAGGATGAAGCTCTTTAAAAAGCATGCCTCAGCGCTGCCGGTCTTTCCGCCGGAGGAGTATGAGCCGGTGATCCGGCGCAGCATCTGCACCGGCGAGCAGACCGCCTGCATGCGCCGGCGGGACAACGGCCAGCTGCGGGAAGTGATGCTCATCCGGAGCCCGGCGGATCTGGAGGAGTTCTGCCGGAGCTACGGGCTCCGGGCGGAGGACATCCGGACCATATACTGAAGAGATCTTGAATGAAGCCGGGGCTGTGCATCGTCACGGCCCCGGTTTTTATATAAAGTCCTTTGGACCCGATCAAAAAACCGGGAAAACTCCTTAAAAAACCGGAAAAATCCCTTGCGTTTTGCGGAAACAGATGTTACAATAAGTAACATCAAACCGGAAAGGGCGGCGAACGGAGATATGCGTCAATATATATATATATATATATAAGTTTGGCATGTCTGCGTGACCCGCGCCGCTCCGCGCAGCCCGCGGCGGATTACTCCGCCCGCGAAACTGAAATTATGTAAACAAGACCCAGAGCGCTCCCGGAAGGGGGCCGCTCCGGGTCAATCTTTTTGCAGGAGGAAAGAAGCATGGCGAAGAAAATGTTGAGTCTTCTGCTGGCGCTGATGATGCTGTACTCCCTGGCCGTCCCGGCTTGGGCGGAAGCGACCCAGACAGAGACGCCGGCCCCGACGGAGACGACAGCCCCGACAGAGGAGCCGGTCCCGACGGAGACGCCGGCCCCGACAGAGACGCTGGCCCAGACCGAGGAGCCGGTCCCGACGGAGACGATAGCCCCGACAGAGGAGCCGGTCCCGACAGAGACGCCGGCCCAGACTGAGAAGCCGGTCCAGACGGAGACACCGGTGCAGACAGAGGAGCCGGTCCCGACGGAGACGCCGGCCCAGACCGAGGAGCCGGCCCAGCCCGAGGAGCCCGTCGAAGAGACGGAGGACGCGGAGTCCACGGGGGTCGTGGCGGCCGCTGCCGATCAGACAGTCGCTTCGGATGAAACGCGATATGCGATCGTGAATCTGAAGGACAACACCGGGGAGAATATCTCTATTACCCAGGCTGACGGCACGCCCTTCGTAAGCGGCGACAAGGTCCCTATGCAGCCAAGCGGAAACTACGAGCTGTATTTAGTAGTGCAGGGTGATCCCGATGCCTACTACATTGAGATCACAGGTAAGGACGGATTCCGTTTCGGTCTTGACGGCACCGGCAGACTGAAACTTGCTCTGGTTGACGGGGATCAAGACGGTCAGGTGACCGTCACCCTGATCAAGAGGGTACAACTGAAACTGGGTGAAAATGCAGAGCAGATCGCATATGTCTCCGGGCACCCGTTGAAAGCGTATACGTATCCCACATATAGGGACGGCGATTACTTCGATCCCAGGTATCCTTTCTATGCCGCGGTCAAGGAGGGCTATGCCCTGGTGGCGGAGGGAGCCACTGCAGAGCCTGATACGGGCTTCTACGGAGGAGGCTATTATGTGGACAATGCGGGCGCGGTCACCCGGATCTATAGGGTGAGGCCCGCCGGAAGCGGCCCCGTGACCCTCTCAGCGGTGCCCGCCACGGAAAAAGCGCCGGTCCCCTGGCCCGTCACCTATACGGGTGAAATGGAGGCGTACCCTGCCGATTTACGGTATTATGATTTCCCCGGCGAATTCTTCTATATTGAATTGAATCCCGGTTATGCGGCCAGCGTCAACGGAGGCCCCCTGCAGTCCCCAACGGTTGAGGTCAGGGTAGGAGAGGGCGGAAAGGCCGTCGTCGAGGCCGTGAAGCTGGCCAGCGGAGCCAAGCTGGTGGTGAACGGCGAGACGTCCGCCCTGGTGAGGTACGAATTGGATAGAGGGTACCTGTTGGACGGCGACACGATACCCAACGGTAATGGCTACTTAAGGTTATCGGAAGACTACACCGTCACCGATGCGGAGGGCGGCATTGTGACCCTCGAGGACGCTACATCGGGCGGGATCGGGATGTCTATTTACAAACACTATCATGTCCAGGCCCTGGCGGACACTGTGACGATCACGGTGGAGGAGGCGGCGAGGCCCGCCGAATGGCTGGAGCTGACGCCGTATAACGACTATCCCGACCGGGTAGAGGTGAGCACGGATTCAGAATATCTGTTTGGGGCCGTGGTTGATGGCCGTCCACAAGACATCTTCTGGTACATCAGCGTGCCGGAGCGGGAGAATATCATGACGGTCACGCTCAATCCCGCCGAAGTGGGCGGCTCTGTAGCGGGCTTCAAACTGGAAGTGCTGATGGGCGGTCAAGCCCAGCTAATCGAGGATCACGACAGCTTCAAGGTGTACCGGATCGAGGTGGATGAAGGCGAGATCTACGTGCACACCCGTGTCGTGCTGGAGAAAGAACCGGCTGCCCAGGCGCCCGGCGAGCCCACGGCGTCCGCCCCCGGACTGACGGATCAGGCCGGGACGGAGAAGCAGCTCACGGAGCAGACCACTGCCCTGGTGGATGCGGCGCTGAAGGGCCAGCCCACCACCGGCGTGACCGAGGCTGAGGCTGCCGCCATCGCCGCCGCTGCCGCCAAGGGCCAGACCATCACCACCCAGCTGGTGGCCCAGTTGGTGGAGGCCCCCGCGGACGCGGACGCCATCGTCAAGGCCGCGGGCGACAGCGCCACTGTGGCCCGGTACGTGGATGCCGAGATCCGGGTGCAGGCGGACGGCGAGACCATCGGCCGCATCACCCAGACCGAGGAGCCTATCGAGCTGGCCGTGACGCTGAGCAAAGAGGAGCTGGACAAGGGCCTGATCTTCTTCGTGGTCCGCTCCCACGAGGGCAAGACGGACATCCTGCCCGCCCGGCTGGACGGGACCACGCTGCTCTTCTCCACGGATAAGTTCTCCAGCTTCGGCGTGGCCTACACCGACGACATCGCCTTCGCTCAGGTGGAGCCCATCCCCGACCAGAAGTGGACCGGGGCCGAGGTCAAGCCCTCGGTCAAGGTGACCGCCAACGGCCGGGAGCTGAAGGAGGGCACGGACTACGAGCTCAAGTATGAGGACAACATCCACGCCTCCGACAAGGCCAAGGTGATCATCACCGGCAAGGCCCCCTATACGGGCAGCCAGGAGCTGACGTTCAAGATCGTCAAGCCGGCCACCGCCAACGGACCCGCGACCGGAGACCAGACGCCTCTGGCGCTGTACGTCGGGCTGATGAGCTTCAGCCTGGCCGGACTGAGCCTGAGCCTGGGCCGCAAACGCCGCGCGGAAAAATAAAAACTTCAAGCAACAACATGGGGTATCCTGGCTTCACAGCCGGGATACCCCGTGTTTTTTGTTATGACCGTTTAGTCGAGCTCCTCAAGCGCGCGCAGGAACAGGTCCCGGATGGCGTCGTCCGGGTAGGGGCCCAGGGAGGCCAGGTTCTCCCGGCCGATGGCCCCGCCGGCCATCTCCGCGTGGCCGCCGCCGTTGCCGAGACCCCGCAGGGCCCGGTTGGCCAGCTCCCCCGCGTGGACGGAGGGCTCCTCGGAGCGGACGGAGAACTTGATCTCCCGCTCCCGCCAGGCGTAGACGATGGCGATCTCGACCTCCTCCAGGCTGAGAATGAAATCCGCCACCAGGGCGATCAGCGCGTCGGGACAGGCGAAGGGGATCGCCGCGATGCCCAGCCTGCCGTACACCCGGATGTTCTCGATGGCGGAGCCGTAGGCCCGCAGATCCTGGAACTCCATGGTGTTCTTCTCCAGGTCGGTCAGCGTTTCGGCATCGGCCAGGGGGAAGAGGAAGGCGAACATCTCGATATCCAGGGGCGTGACGCCCCGGGTGAAATGGGCCGTGTCCGTCTTGAGCCCGTAGAGCAGGGCGGTGGCCACGTCCCCCGGCATGGGGATCCGGAGCTGCCGGTAGTACTGGGCGATCAGCGTGGCGCAGCTGCCCGTCATGCGGATGTCCGCGTAGCGGTAGCTGGCCTGGGCGTAGGTGGGGTGGTGGTCGATACAGGCTACCTCCTCGCCCACAAAGTCCCGGATGTTCCCGCCGCTCTTCTGGGAGTCCACGCAGATAATCGGGTCCTCCGGACGCATCCGCGGCTCGATCTCCTCCTGGGGGAGAAGCGTGATATGCAGCAGCTCCGTCATTTTCCGGGTGCTGAGCTTGTCGATCTTCCCAAAATAGCACAGGGTGGAGGCCACGCCGAAGTGCTCCAGCAGCTTTTGCAGGCCAAAGGCGGAGGCGATGGCGTCCGGATCCGGGAAGTTGTGGGTCTGGATATAGACGTTTTTTCCCCCGCAGTAGTCGATCAGATCCAAAAATTCTTGCATCAGACTGCGCCTCCTTTACATGGAAGTGATGGCCGAAACGGCCAGGGCTTTGGCGAAGGCGGCGCACTCGGCCTGGGTCAGGCAGCCGGTCCCGTCCGCGTCGAGGGCGGCGCAGAGCTCCCCGGCAAAGGCCCGGAAGCGCTGCCTCTCCTCCTCGGTAAGGCCCGCCTCCTCCTCCAGGGGCGAGGCCCCGGTCAGGGAGAGGATCAGCTCCGGCGCGATCCGGTCCTTTCTCCGGACCAGGCAGCGGTAGGCCCCGGGGAAGCTGCTCTGCATGCACAGCAGCGCGAACAGGGAGAGCCTGCCCTCCCGGAGACCGTACAGCTCCTCCCCGGCCAGGCTCTTGACCAGCAGGAGAGAGTTGAACAGCCGCTCCAGAGCCTTGGGGTCGCCCCCCACGGAGAGCCCGGCTAGTTCCCCATAATGCAGGATCTCGGCCTCGTCGCCGGTGGGGATGCCGGTGCGGACCAGATTGTCCCGCACATACTGCCGCACGTTCATGCTGCCCTTGGGGACCCGGAAGGCCGTCTTGAAGAGCCGGTCGAAATAGGCGTTGCCCTTCTCCACGCTGTAGTCCGGCCCGCTCAGCTCCTCCTTGCCCCGCAGCACGGTCTCCCGGTCCACGGAGGCCATGAAGATACAGCCCGGCGTGTCAAAAAAGCTGCGCAGAGCCTCCAGCAGGCCCACCACCTTGGAGGGGGGAAGACGGGTCAGATCGTCCACAAAGAGGATGACCTTCCCGCCGCCTGCCCGGCGGCTCACCAGCTCGGAGAAGAGCTTCCGCTTCTGCTCCAGAGAGCCCGCCAGATTGTCCCGAAACAGGGCCTCCGACAGCTTCTGCCCGTCGGAGGTGCCCTGGGAGATCAGGCCGGAGGCGATGCCGATGACCCCCTGGGCCAGCGCCCGGGCCCGGGTCTTGGCCTCCTCGTTGACGCCGCCGCCCAGAAGCTCGATGAGCTTGTCCGCCAGCAGCGAGGGCAGCTGCTCCCCCAGATCGAACTGGGAGAACTGCCAAGTGCTGAGCCAGAAGACCTTGCTCCGGTCCCGGGCCCCCAGCTGCCGGTAGACCATGTGCAGAAAGCCGCCGCTGCCGCTCTCCCAATCCCCCTGGATGGCCACGGTCATGGGCGTGGCGCAGTGCTCCACGAAATCCGAGATCCCGCCGATCAGCGCCCCGAAGGGGCCGCTGTCTGCCGGAACCGGGGCCGGGGCGCTGTCCGCCTCCTCGGACTCCGTCTCCACAGGCACAGCCTCCGAAATTTGAGCTTCCTCCGGGGCCGTCTCCTCCGCCGGAGGCGGGGGCAGGATGCGCTCGCAGGCGGGGACACGCTCTTCCAGAAACGAGAAGAGACGCTCCAGATCCTCCATGCAGCGCCCGTAAGCGGGGCCGGATCTGCCGGCGCTGCCAGTCATGCCGGTGAAGCGGACGGGCAGCTCTTCCTGGCCCTCTTCGGTCCGGACTGTCAGCCGGAGCGTCAGAGCCGTGAACCGCTCCTCCCGGCCGGGAGGGGCCGTGTTCCCGTTGATGGCGAAAAAGGTGCTGACCGCGTCCCGGGAGAGCTGCGTCTCCACCGCCTCGGCCCTCAGCAGCCCGTCCAGGCTGTAGGCGGGGGTGATCTCCCGGCCGCCCTGGCGGAGAATGTGGAAGAGGCCCCGCGCCTGGTTGATCTCCAGCCGCTCGTTCATCCCGAAGCAGAGATCAAAGCCCTTGGTCCGGTCCTCGATATAGGGGGAGACGGCCTGGTCCAGAAAGGCGCTCAGCTCCTCCTGAGATTCTTTATCCACTGTGTAGGTCCTGGTGACGGCGTTTGTCAGATCTACCGTCAAGGTCCCATCGGAGACGGAAAAGGCCCGGATATCCTGAAAGTCCGTCGCCTCCTCCTGCCCGGCTTTGGCGGTGAAGACCAGCCGGCGGTCGTAGACGTCGAGAGTCCCCTTGCTGAAGCCCTGGCTGCTGAGGAAGGAGAAATAGATCCCCCGGGCCAGCAGCTCCGCCTTCCGTTTCTCAATAAAGGGGCGCAGGGCCTCCTGGAGAAAGGCGGCCAGCTCCTCCCGAAGCTCCTTGTCCACGGTGTAGGCCTTCCGGCTCCCGTCATACAGGGCCAGCTCCAGAGCCCCCACCTGAGAGATGCGGGCCGCTTTCACGTCCTGATAGGAGACGGTCTCGCCCTTGCCGGCGGGGGAGAGGTATTCTACCCGGTCGTCCAGAATGTTCAGCAGGCCGCTGCTGAGCACGCCGCCCAGGCCGGAGGGGCTGCTGGGAAAGGAGTAGCGGATGCCCTGGGCCGCCAGCCGCTCCTTCCGCCGGGCCAGATAGGGCCGGCTGGCCTGCTCGATGGTATAGAAGGCCTCGTGCAGGTTCTTCCGGTTCACGGTGCAGGACTCTGTCCGGGCGTCCTCCATGATGAAGCTGATCCGGTCCATCCCCTTTTTCAGGGACACCAGGGACTCGTAGGGCAGGACCATCTTCTGCACCCGGCTCAGCACGAACTCCGTCCGGTCCCGGTAGACGATCAGCTGCCCGGATCGGAGCAGGCCCCGGACCTCGCACTGGTAGAGGGGCGTGTTGTCCACTTGCCCGCCGGAGGGGACCTTCTCCCCGCAGAAGGGGCAGAACAGCGCCCCTTGGTCCAGCTCTCTCCCACATTTGACACATCTCATAGAGGTTTCCCCCACTCTTATGTATTATGATATAGCTATAGTCACAGCGAAAACGGATCTTCTCCGTTCTGCTCCTCCTCTTCCAGGAGGCTCAGCTTCTCTCTGACCGGGGCCAGGATCGCCCCGATCGCCGCTTTTTCCTCTTCGCTCTCAGGCCGGAGCGCCAATTCCCGGCCGTAGTGGGAGCTGAAAAAGCGCTCTCCCAGCGATACATTAAAAAATGGCGTCATCTTTTCATAGGGCTCTTCGCCCGCCTCCGGGACCTGAGCCAGCAGGAAGGAGGCAAAGTCCTCTGTGATCTCGCCGGCAACTACCACGCCGAAATCCCAGTCCGTGTGCTGCTGTCTGCCATAGGCCAGGGCCTTTTGCAGCTCCGTCTTCTCTTCCCTCCAGCAGTGAAGCTCAAAGCGCCCGCCCGGCTCCTTTGCCAGAAAAAAGCGGGCCAGTTCCCGCCACCAGGCGCTGCTTCCCAGGGGCTCTGTCGCTTCGATCCACAGCATGTTTCCGTTCCCCCTCTTTTCCCCCAACTATACAGGATTTTCGACGTTTTTTCAAGCCCCGGCCGGCCGCTCCGCGCCGCAGACAGAGCAGCGGTAGCCCACCACGCCGCTGCCGTCGTAGGCCTCCTGGACGGTCTGCTCCTCCCAGTGGCCCTCCGCCTCGTGGACGATCCAGTCCTCGGCCTTGGAGGTGTCGTAGGCGTGCTTCTGCATGGCGGTCTCGTTCTCCAGGCTCGGGTCCGCCTGCCAGGCCTCCTTATAGGGCCGGATGTGCTCCGTGACCTGCTCATAGCTGCCGGTAAAGCCGCAGAGGCAGGCGCAGCGGGCCCTGGCGGCCTCTTTCGGCTCCAGCCAAGCCTCCTTGTCCAGCACCCAGACGCTCTCCGTCACCGCCTCCCGGTGCACCTGGCCGTAGACGGGCTCCCAGCTGTGCCAGTGCTCCGCCTCCGGGGAGGCCGCCGGAGCGGAGACAACGCCGCCCGGCGTGTCCTGGGCGCCCGCTTCGGTTCTTCTCTTCCTTCCGCCGGAGAGGGACAGGATGGCCAGGGCCAGCACCGCCAGGGCGATCAGGCCCCGGAGCAGCCGCTTTTTCGTACTCTTTTTCATACGCGCCTCGCAAATTTGTGTTCTTTAACGGCAGTATAACATAGAATCGGGCTTTAATGAAGCTCTGTTTCCATCTTTTTCTCAAATTATACTTGGAATTGACGGTAAAACCCTGTATAATAGATAAGCCATATAAGCAGCTTCCCGCAAACGGGAAAAACCGAAGACAAGTCAAAGGAGAGATTCCTATGGACGCGAAACATCTTCAGTACATTCCGCAAGACGACATCTATCTGTTCAATACCGGCAACGCCCGCAAGGCCTGGCTCTGCTTCGGCTGCCACTATGTGCCCCAGCTGAAGGAGCACCGCTTCCTGGCCTGGGCCCCCAACGCCAAGGGACTGAGCCTGGTGGGGGACTTCAACGGCTGGGACCCGGAGGCTCTGCCCATGGAGAAGCTGGAGGGCGGCGTCTGGGCCGTCTTCGTGCCGGGGCTCAAGCAGGGGCAGCGCTATAAGCTCTGCGTGGACGGGGCCGACGGACGCCGGGTCCTGAAGTCCGACCCCTTCGCCGCCTTCAGCCAGAACGGGGCGGAGACCGCCTCCATCATCTGGGACGGGGTCCGCTACCGCTGGGGCGACAGGGACTACATGAAGAAGCGGGCCAAGCGGGACTTCCTCAGCAGCCCCATGAGCATCTATGAGGTCCACGCCGGGTCCTGGAAGCACCTGGAGGGCGGCGTCAACTACCGGAACCTGGCCGAGGCCCTGGCGGCCTACTGTAAGGACATGGGCTACACCCACGTGGAGCTGATGCCCGTGACGGAGTACCCCTACGACGGCTCCTGGGGCTACCAGGTGACGGGCTATTACGCCCCCACCTCCCGCTACGGCACGCCGGAGGACTTCAAGTACCTGGTGGACACCCTGCACCAGGCTGAGATCGGCCTCATCATGGACTGGGTCCCCGCCCACTTCCCCAAGGACGAGCACGGCCTGGCCATGTTCGACGGCAGCCCCCAGTTCGAGTGCAAGGAACGGCGCATGGCCGAGCACCCGGAGTGGGGCACCCTGGTGTTCGACTACGAGAGCGGGCAGGTCCAGAGCTTTCTGATCTCCTCGGCCTGCAAGTTCTTCGAGGAGTTCCACATCGACGGCATCCGGGTGGACGCGGTCAGCTCCATGCTGTACCTGAACTACGGCCGCCGGCCGGGGGAGTACACCCCCAACAAATTCGGCGGGGACACCAACCTGGGGGCCGTGGACTTTCTCCAGAAGCTGAACACGGCCGTGCTCACCGGCTACCCCGGCGCCATCACCATCGCCGAGGAGTCCACCGCCTACCCCAAGATCACCCAGCCGCCCTATGAGGGGGGCCTGGGCTTCTGCTTCAAGTGGGACATGGGCTTCATGCACGACACCCTGGACTACATGGCCCTGGACTCCTATTTCCGCAGCTATAACCACAACAAGCTGACCTTCTCCATGATGTACGCCTTCAGCGAGAACTTCATCCTGCCCTACTCCCACGACGAGGTGGTCCACGGAAAGAAGTCCATGGTGGACAAGATGTGGGGCGATTACGAGGAGAAGTTCAAGGCCGTCAAGGCCCTGTACGGCTATCAGTTCGCCCACCCGGGGAAGAAGCTGACCTTCATGGGAAGCGAATTCGCCCAGTTCATCGAGTGGGACTGGCACCGGGAGCTGGACTGGTTCTTGCTCCAGTACCCCCGGCACGACGAGGTACATAAGTTCTGCGCCGAGCTCAACCGGCTCTATACCGGCACCCCGGCCCTGTATGAGATCGACAAGTCCTGGGACGGCTTTAAGTGGCTGAACGTGGACGACAGCTCCCGCAGCTCCATCGCCTTTATGCGCATGGCCCCGGACAAGGACAGCTATATCGTCTGCGCCTGCAACTTCACGCCGGTGGTCTATGAGGATTTCGTCATCGGCCTGCCCGCCCCGGGGACCCTGAAGGAGATCCTCAGCAGCGATGAGCCCCGCTTCGGCGGCGCCGGCGTCACCAATCCCCGGGCCATCTACAGCAGGAAGACCCCCTTCCTGGATCTGCCCTGCTCGGCGGCGATCCGGCTGCCGGCCATGGCCGCGGTGTTCTTCCGCTTCAAGCCCCGCAAAGAGAGAAAAAAGAAATAATTGGATATATTTGCAAAGGAGAAGGAAATGAAAAAGGAATTCAAGGAGACCCTGAAAGCCAAGGGGCTGGAAAAGCTCCCCGCGGTGCTGCTGGCGGCGGCGGAGTGCTCTCCCCTGTCCAAGACCGGGGGCCTGGCCGACGTGGCCGGGGCCCTGCCCAAGGCCCTGGCGGAGCTGGGCATCGATGCCCGGGTCATCACCCCCTACCACCGGGTCATCAAGGACAAGTACGCCGCCCAGGTGGAGCACATGTTCTACTTCTATGTGCAGATGGGCTGGCGCCGGGAGTACGTGGGCATCGAGAAGCTGGTGCTGGACGGCGTCACCATTTACCTGGTGGACAACGAGCGCTATTTCGGCGGCAAGATCTACCTGGGCGGCGAGGCGGAAGGGGAGCAGTACTGCTTCTTCACACGGGCCGTGCTGGACGCCATCCCCAACCTGGACTTTGAGCCCCAGGTGGTCCACTGCAACGACTGGCACACCGCCATGATCCCCATGCTGGCCAAGACCCAGTACCCCGGCGGCATGCAGGAGCGGCTGAAATTCCTCCTCACCATCCACAACATCGCTTTCCAGGGTATCTACGGCTACCACTTTGTCAAGGATCTGCTGGGCATCGACGACCGGTATTTCACCCATGAGTGCCTGAACCTGAACGACAACCCCAACTTCCTCAAGGCCGGCTGCATCTTCGCCGACAAGATCAACACCGTCAGCCCCAGCTATGCCCGGGAGATACTGACCCCGGCCTATTCCGAGGGCCTGGACGGGGTGCTGGCCTACCGGTCCGCCGACCTGTCCGGCATCATCAACGGCATCGACAAGACGGTCTTCAACCCCAACGCGGACCCCCTGCTGCCCGCCAAGTACAGCAAGGGCCGCCTGAAAGGGAAAGCCGTCTGCAAGGCGGCGCTCCAGGAGAAGATGGGCCTGGAGCAGCGGCCGGACGTGCCCCTCTTCGCCATGGTCACCCGTATGACCGAGCAGAAGGGCTTCGACCTGGTCACCGCCATTCTGGACAGCCTGATGGGCAGCGAGGATATGCAGTTCGTGCTCCTGGGCACCGGCGACGCCCGCTTTGAAAACTTCATGCGGGCGGCGGAGTACCGCTACAAGGGCCGGCTCTGCTCCTACATCGGCTACAGCGAGGAGACCGCCCACCTGATCTACGCGGGCAGTGACTTCTTCCTGATGCCCTCCCGTTTCGAGCCCTGCGGCCTGAGCCAGATGATCGCCATGCGCTACGGCTCCGTGCCCATCGTCCGGGAGACCGGCGGCCTTAAGGATACGGTGCAGCCCTACAACCAGTTCACCGGCGAGGGGGACGGCTTCTCCTTTGCCAATTACGACGCCTGGGAGCTGCGGGACGCCGTGCGCAAGGCCCTGGGCTGCTACCGGGAGCCGGAGGTCATGGCCGGGCTCATCGGCAGCGCCATGGGAAAGGACTTCGGATTTGAGCTTTCCGCTCAGGAGTACGCCAGACTGTATCTATGCATGCTGTAAAAATAGAAGAGCGGGATATCTGCCGGGTCTATTTCGGAGGGACCTATCAGGAGCGCTGGTCGGAGAACTACACCCTGTCTATCGACTACTCGGAGCGGAAATGGGTGGAGGCGGAGTTCAGCGCCGGGCTCTGGCGGGCCGTGGGCGGGGACGAGGAGCTGCGCGAGCTGCTGGATTCCCGGGACTGCCCGGAGCTGACCTGGCAGTACTTTCAGGCGGCCGCCACCGTCTGGGCCGCCCGGCGGGACTGCCATCGCCGGGGCCTGAGCATGGACCGGCTGGGGGAGTTCTTCTTCAGCCGGGGCAACCCCCTGGTGGCGCCGGAGCTGATGCGGGCGATGATGGACGAGGAGGGCTGGTCCGTGGACGCGGCCTTCCGGACCGCGGCCTTCTGCTGCGCCGATCTGACGGCGGGCAGCGTCGAGATGGACCAGATGTTCCCTCTCCAGCCCCGGACGGGGCACGTGATCAGCATCATGCGCATGATGCGCCAGCGGACCCTGGCCGCCGCCTACGACTCCCGGCAGGAGGAGTACCGGGCCCCCGCCGGGGCCCTGCGCTGCGGAGAGACGGTCCGGCTCAGCTTCCGCCTCCTCAGCGGGGAGGCCGCCGGGGCCGAGCTGCTGCTCTACGGGGACGGGCTGGATCTGCGCCTGCCCATGGAGCGGGAGGGGGATCGCTTCTCCGTCAGCTTCCGGGCCCCGGAGAAGCCCATCGCCCTCTGGTTCTGCTTTGAGATCGAGTACGGCGAGGGCCGCTGCTGGCTCTGCGCCGACGACAGCGGCTTTATCGGCCGGATCTACAACTCCCGGGCCAACGGCTTTAGGCTGACGGTGTACAGGGAGGACTTCGAGACCCCGGCCTGGTTCCGCCGGAGCGTGATGTATCAGATCTTCCCCGACCGCTTTGCCTTCTCTCAGGACGGCACGGCGGAGAGGGGCATCGAGTACCACCGGCAGCTGGGGCAGACCCCGGAGCTCCATCGAAGCCTGGCCGAGCCCGTGCGCAGCAAGCCCCGGCCCTTCGAGGCGGCCTACAGCCCGGACGACTTCTACGGCGGCACCCTGAAGGGCATTGCGGAGAAGCTGCCCTATCTCAAGAAGCTGGGCGTCAGCTGCCTGTATTTGAATCCCATCGTGGAGGCCCGCTCCAACCACCGCTACGACGCCTCGGATTACCGGAAGGTGGACCCCATCCTGGGGACCAACCGGGACCTGACGGCCCTCTGCCGGAAGGCGGAGAGGCTGGGCATTCGGGTGATCTTAGACGGCGTGTTCTCCCACACGGGGGCGGACAGCCGCTATTTCAACCGCTACGGAAACTATCCCGGGAAGGGCGCCTGCCAGGGGACCCGGTCTAAATACTACCCCTGGTATCAGTTCGACCGCTTCCCGGACAAATATAAGTGCTGGTGGGGCTTTCAGGACCTGCCGGAGGTGGATGAGCGCAACAGGCAGTGGCAGGACTTCGTGGTCACCGGCCCGGACAGCGTGGTCAAATACTGGCTGCGCCAGGGAGCCGCCGGCTGGCGGCTGGACGTGGCGGACGAGCTGCCGGACGACGTGCTGGCCCTGATCCGTCAGGCCGCCCGGGAGGAGAAGCCCGACGCGCTGATCTTAGGCGAGGTCTGGGAGGACCCGGTGATCAAGACCGGCATGGAGGGCAGGCGGAACTACGCCCTGGGCTGGTCCCTGGACAGCGTGATGAACTATCCTATCCGGGACGGGCTGCTGGACTTTATCCACGGCCGCCGGGACGCCTACGGCCTGCGGGACCTGCTCATCTCCCAGCAGATGAACTACCCCCAGCCCCTGTACTACTCCCTGATGAACCTCTTCGGCTCCCACGACACCGACCGGCTGCGCACCGCCCTGGCCACCCCCGTGTACCTGCGGGGCAAGTCCCGGGAGGAGCAGCTGGCGGTGAAGATCAGCCGGGAGGACCTGGACAAGGCCCTGGAGCGGGAGAAGCTGGCGGCGGCGCTGCAATTCAGCCTGCCGGGCGTCCCCAGCATCTACTACGGGGACGAGCAGGGCATGACCGGCGTGGGCGACCCCTTCTGCCGTGGACCCTTCCGGGAGGACCCGGAGGCCGCCTCCCTCCACGACCGCTACGCGGAGCTGGCCGCCCTGCGAAACGCCGTGCCCGCCCTCTCTACCGGCGAGGCGGTGTTTATGGCGGCCTCCTCGGAGGTCCTACTGATCCTGCGGTATATCCGGGGCGGGAAGGACGTGTTCGGCCTGCCGGCTGAGGACGGGGCGACCCTGACGGTGCTCAACCGCTCGGAACAGGCGCTGCCCTTTGAGGCCAACTGCGCCGCCGCCGGGAAGGGTGTTGTCCGGGGCACGGCGGCCCCCCTCAGCGGGGAGATCTTAGAACTCTGAAATGAGACAGGTGAAGGATATGAGCGACAGTCCGTACAGTCTGACCGAGAGAGCTTTGGAGCGGGGCGTCCGCGCCGTTCGGGAGAACGCCTGGCCCCTGGGCTCCGCCATGGCGGCGGGGCTGCTGGCCCATATGTTTGTCTTTACCAACCTCCTGCCCAACCACGACGGCGTGGCCTATTTCCTCAGCAAGGGCGGGACGGCGGACTCGGGCCGCTGGGGCCTGAATCTGCTGAGCCTGCTGTTCCCGGACTATCATCTGTCCTGGCTCTACGGCATTTTGAGCCTGCTGCTGATCTCGGTGGCGGCCTGTGTCGTCGTGCGGCTGTTTGACTTTAAGAGCCGGGCTGCCCAGCTCCTGCTGCCGGCGCTGATCACCGTCTTCCCCTCGCTGACGGCGATCTTCTGCTACATCTTCACCAGCAGCTGCTACGCGGTATCCTTCCTGCTGGCGGTGCTGGCCGCCTGGGCCGCCCGGCGGGGCGGCCGGAAGGGCTGGCTGGCGTCCCCGCTGCTGCTGATGCTGGCGCTGAGCATCTATCAGGGCTTCATCAGCCTGACCGGCGGCCTGCTCCTGCTGCTTCTGGTGAAGGATATCCTGGACGGGGAGCTGGAGGCCGGGGCCATCCTCAAGCGGGGACTTGCCTATCTGGCGGTGCTGCTGGTGGGCATGGTCCTCTACGGCGTCTCCATCCGCGTCTCCCTGCGCCTGATGGGGACGGAGCTGAACTTCTACTCCAACGACGCTATGTGGATGGGACCCGGCCTGAAAAAGGGCCTGGCCCTGGCCTACTATTGGTTCGTGTACAACCTGACTTCCCGCTACAACATGATCGTGGTGTCCAAGCTCCAGCGCCTGCTCTATGCCCTCTGCATGCTGACGGGGCTGACCGGGCTGGCGGCCAACCAGCTCCGGACAAGGGATTGGAAGAAGACGCTGCTGTTGCTGCTTTGCCTGTTCCTGCTGCCTCTGTGCATCTGCTGCATGTACGTGGTGGTGGGGAGCTGGACGGTACACACCATCGTGCTCTATGGCTATGTCTGCCTGTATGTGCTGGCCTTTTTGGCCCTGGAGCAGCTGCCGGGCCGGATCAAAAAGGCCGGGAAGGACCTGGTGCTTTTGTCCCTGACGGCGGCTGTCGCCATCAATATCTGCTATGCCAACCGCTGCTACCTGGTCCTGGATCTGAAGGTGGAGAACGCCTTCGCTCAGAGCAGCATCCTGCTGGCCCAGGTCCGCTCCCTGCCGGGCTACCGGGGGGACATGAAGCTGGCGATCTATCCCTACAACGGGCAGGATTCAAAAGCTGTGCGGGCGCTGGATGAGGCGGACGAGGGCTTTGTAGGCGTGCGCTACGGTCCGGTGGACAGCGGCGAATCTGAGGAGAATTTCCTGCGCTATTTCCTGGGCGCGGAGATGGAGGTGCTCCCCAGCGAGGAGGTGGAGGTCCTGGCCAGGGACGCGCGCACGGCGGACATGCCCTGCTACCCGGACGAGGGCTCCATCCGTATCCTGGACGATGTGGTCTTCGTGAAGGTCCAGGAGCCGGAGACCAAATAGGTTTACATAACTAATTTTGCGTAGAAAAAAGAATGCCCGGCGGGAACCCGCCGGGCGTTGGTTTAACCGTTAAAAGAGGCTTCCGAAGAAAAAGCGCCGGAGGCGAAGAGCAGGTCCACGGCGGAGCGGTAATCGGAGAGGGTCCGGGCCTTGTTGAGGGCTTTGGGCGAGGCGCCCGGGAACAGCCAGATCACGTAGTACCAGAGCTCCTTCATCCGGGCCAGGCAGTGGTTTGGGCTGAGGCCCCGGGCCTGATAGGCCTCCAGCAGCCGCTCTAAAAATTCCCGCAGCTCCGCCGCCTCCAGGGCCGCGCCGCCCCGGAGCCGCCGGAACAGGGCCGGGTCGGCCGCGGCGCCCCGGCCGATCATGACCCGCTCCAGCCCGGGGGCCGCCGCCAGCACCTTCTTCAGCCCGGCGGGGGAGAACACATTCCCGTTGTAGCAGAGGGGGAGGTGGCTCTTTTCCAGGGCGGCGGCAAAGCCGGCCAGATCGGGGACGCTTTTGTACATCCCGGAACGGGCCCGGGCGTGGACGATGAGCTCGGCGGCGGGGTACTTCTCAAATACCTCCAGCAGGGCGGGGAACTCCTCCGTCCCCTCCAGGCCCATGCGGGTCTTGACGGAGACGGCCAGGGGACTGCGGGAGAAGATCTCCTCCAGAAAGGCGTCCAGCGCCGCCGGGTCCGCCAACAGGCCGGCCCCCTTGTGCTTGCTGACCACTGTCGCCGAGGGGCAGCCCAGATTCAGGTTGACCTCCCGGTAGCCCATGGCGGCCAGCTCCCGGGCCACGGCTAGGAAGGGCTCCGGCCGGTTGCAGAGGATCTGGGGGATGAGCGTATAGCCCCGGTTGTTCTCCGGCAGGATGTCCCGGAGGTTGGAGGCCTTGTACTTGCCGCTGCCGTCGGGGGCGATGAAGGGGGCATAGTACCGGTCCACGCCCGGGAACATCTCCGCGTGCAGGCGGCGGTAGGGATACAGGGTGACGCCCTCCATAGGGGCAAAGCTGAAAAGCATGGCGGCTCTCCTTTTCCGATTCCAGGCAGAAAAATTTTGATTCCTGCCGGTTTATACATGAAATCTTCACAAATGTCCTGTATACTAAATCAATCAAGAATATTTTTTGCTTCCGCGGCGGCCCAAACGCCGCGGCATGGGGGAATGAGCATTGAGACATCCCGCTTTGACGAGAATTTTTGCGATCGTTCTGGCTATCCTGAGCCTGGTCATGCTCACGGCCGGCGCACTGGGGATCTCCGGCGCCCGGGAGGACCGGGACGGCGCGGAGGAGGACTACGAGCGGCTCCAGGGGCGCGTCGAGGAGTACAGGACCGTGCTGCAGCAGCTCCAGGGCACCACCAGCTACGACAAGGTCAGCCAGGAGCTGGAGCAGAAGCAGGAGGCGCACGACTCGGAGGCCTCTCAGCACAAGAGCGATCTTGCCATGTACAGCGCCACTAAGAGCGGCATCAACACCGGCGAGGCCGCCCTGCGTCAGGCGGAGAGCGCCCTCGATCAGGGCTGGGAGCAATATAACCAGGGCTTTGAGCAGCTCCAGCAGGGCCTGACCGCCCTGGACAGCAGCATCGCCCAGAGCGTCGATGTCAACAATCAGCTCACCAAATTCATGAGCATGAGCCCGAGCCTCCCGGCGGTCCAGACGGTGGAGCTGCCGTCCATTCCGTCTATGCCCGAGACGTCCCCTTCTCCGGAGGCTACGCCGGATCCGGAAACCACCCCGGAAACCACCCCGGAGGTCACGCCTACCCCGGAGACTTCGCCGTCCTCTGAACCGGTGGCGGAACTGCTGGCGGCCTCGCTTCCGGGCGGTATGCTCCCGGAGGGCAGCTTCCCGAGCGGCATGCTCCCGGAGGGCAGTCTCCAGGGCGGCGGTCTCCCGAGCGGCGGTACCATGGATGTCTATATGAAGGATGACCTAGTGAGATCCTTTAACGATCTGGCCGATGCCTACGATCAGCTGGATCAGTTTTTGAGCGGCGCTTCCGGGCTGCTGGGCGGCCTGGGCGCCACCGGCGCTCTGCCCGAGGAGCAGGCTGCCATGCTCCAGGGGGCCCAGGCGGGTCTGGACGCGATGGCGGCGGTCGACCCGAAAAATGTGGCGAACAGCATCCGGGAGAATCTGGGCATGTTTGACAGCGTTCCGACGCCGTATATCCCCGCCGCCAGCATTGGCACCGAATTGCAGGCGTCCTTTGCCGGGATCAGCACCATTCAGGAGCAGATCCGGGCCCAGGGGATGGAAGCGCTCCTGCCCACCATGACCGAGACTCTGCGGGCGGCCAAGAAACAGCTCCAGGAGGCCTCGGGCCAGCTGGCCCAGGGCCGCACGGCGCTGGAACAAGGCGACGCCCAGCTGGCCGCCGGCAAGGCGGAGCTCCAGGCCACGGAGAACGAATTGAAGCAGGACGGCCAGCGGCTGGACCAGGAGAAGGTCACCCTGGAGCAGGAGGCCCAGAACCTGGAGAAGCTGAAGGAACAGGCCAAACAGCAGCAGGAGCTGGAGCAGAGGGAGACCTCCCTGCGGCTGATGCTGATGGACCGGGAAGGGATCCAGGAGCGGGTGGACGGCGGCATGGAGCTGCTCTCCAGCGCGGAGGACTACAGCTATCAGCTCCAGCGGGAGTCCCAGGAGGAGTACATGAACCGCTTCATCACCTGCGTCATCATGATCGTGGGCGGCCTGGCGGGCTTTGCCTGCATCCCCGCGGCCTTTGAAAAGCTGAAAAGCCGCTTCATGCTGATCGCGCCGGCCATCCTCAGCCTGCTGTGCGCGATCGCGGCGGAGACCATCTTTGAGGTCATCGGACGGGGCAGCTCCTACTCCGCCATCTTCGCCGGGATCTTTGCCGCCCTCTATCTGCTGATCGTGGTGCCCAAGGCCAAGAAACCCGCGCCCCGGACGGAATGAAAACACACAAATAATTTACCCGGCTTCAGAACATGAAGCCGGGTTTATTTTATCGTTCGGAGAGGCGGATGTCAATGTCTCCGCTGGTGGTCTCTGCCGTGCAGAGACCGCCCGAGGGGTCCGCGAGGGGCAGGGAGACCCTGCCGCTGACCGTATCGGCCTGGAAGACCTTGCCGCTGAGGAGCGTCCCCTTTACAGAGCCGCTGACGGCGTCAAAGGACAGGCTCCCGGCGTCCAGGTCCGAAAAGCGGATGTCCCCGCTGACGGTCTCCAGGCTGGCGGCGCCGGAGAACTGGCAGTTATCAAGCTCCAGCCCCCCGCTGGTGTTGGAGAGGGTCAGGCTCTCGCCCCGGCAGTTTTCCAGACAGATCTCCCCGCTGGTGGCGGAGGCGCTGAGGGCCCCGCAGGCGCAGGAGCGGAGAAGGATGCTCCCGCTGGTGCTGTCCAGCTCCGCCCGGGCGGGGGAGGCGCCGGTCAGCTCCAGGTCGCCGCTGGTGCTGCGCATGTGCAGCTCCTCCGAAACCTGGGCGGAAAAGCGGAGGCTGCCGCTGGTGCTGTTCAGACGGACCGTCTGGAAGCCAAAGCTCTCCGGCACCTCCACGTCCCCGGAGCTGGTCCCCACGGTCAGTGCCCGGTACTCCGCCTCCGGCAGCCGGAGGGTGATGCTCAGCTGGGCGCTCGGCCCCCAGAAGAAGCCTACCGGCCCGAAAGCGCCGCCTGTAGACTTTTCCACCGCCTCCAGCGTGCCGTTCTTCACGGCCACCTGGACCCGGCTGCGCTCACTCTCGCTCCACTCCACCCGGCAGGTCCCGTCCTCCGAGGGCAGCAGCTGTACCTGATGACTGGAGGCCCGGACCGTGAGGCTGTCAAAGGGCTCGTCGATGGTGAGGCTCTTTTTCGTATAGCTCTCCGTGTTCAGCCGGTCCAGCTCCGGCCCCGCCAGAGATACGGCCAGCAGGCACAGAGCCAGGCCAAGGAACAGCAGCGCGGCGGCGGTGAACAGCCAGATCTTCATTCTCTTGCTCATGCCGTTTCCCCCCTTCGGATAAAGATCCGCTTGATCTTCCTGCCGGTGAGCCGCCAGAGGGCCAGATCCCAGAGAGTAGCCTGTTTGGCCAGCGGCAGCATCAGCATAAAGAGCCCGGCGGCGGCCAGGCCCGTGCCCAGGCACATGAGGGCCGGCAGGGGCCTGGCCTGGAAGAGCTGGCCTCCGGCCTGCCAGAGACCGGCCAGGCACACGGCCCCGACGCTCAGGTTCAGCGTGTAGTAGACCAGCAAGAACAGCACCAGCAGCAGATAGACCAGCAGCGCCAGCAGCAGCCCCACCAGCACCAGGGGCAGCCAGACCGGGGAGCCCAGCACCAGCAGCACGATCTCCCAGACCCGCAGGGCCCGGGAGGGCTTGATCCGGGCCTTCACCAGCCGGGGAAGGGGAGTCTCCTCCAAAATGCGCCCGGCGGCCTCCTCCGGGCTCCCCAGAGCGGCCACGGCCTCCTCTTCGCTGAGCCCGTCCTCCATCCGGTCGTCGATTATCTCCCGGAAATAGTCCAGGGAGCGCTGCACATCCGCCGGGGGCAGACCCTTCAGCCGGGCGGCCACGGCGGCCAAAAACGCGTCTCTATTCATCCCGCGCCTCCTCTCGCACAATAAATCGGTAGATCGCCTCGATCTCCTTCCAGTCCTGCTTGAAAGCCTCGATCCGTTCCAGCCCCGCCGGGGTGATGCGGTAATATTTCCGCAGGCGGCCGTTGTGCTCCGCCGAACGCACCGTCAGGCACTTGGCGGCCTCCAGCCGGCGCAGGATGGGATAGAGGGTGGACTCGGAGATCTCCACATAGGGGCTGATGTCCTTGATGATCTGGTAGCCGTAGGAATCCCGGTCCTTGATGGCCGACAGAACGCAGGCATCCAGCAGGCCCCGTTTCAGTTGAATGTCCATGGAACACCTCCTAACGCATAATACTATACAACACATAGTATAATGTGTCAAGGGGTATTGGGAAACTTTTTTGATAGGGGAGGGGGAAAAAGTGCAGACGTATAAAAAAAGACTGCGAAAACAAATCGCTTTCGCAGTCTTTGGGCTAATTGTTTACTTGCTCCGGCCTTTGCCGATGATCCGCTTCTTTTTCAGGAAGAAGTAGACGCCGGGGGCGGCCAGCAGGACGAAGAGGAGCAGGACCCAGATCCAGAGGGAGGAGCCGCCGCTGTCCTCGGTGAAGTTGTCCGGCGACGCGCCCAGAGGGGCGGGGGAGACCGTCAGGGTGCCGGCCACTTCCGTCACATCATAGTTGGCGCTGACATCCTTGTCCCCGTCCATGATGGTGTAGCCGGTGATCTCCTTGGTGTAGATGCCCGGCTCGATGGCCTTGGTGGAGTTGCCGTCCTCGTCCAGCACGTCAAAGTGGACTGAGAGGCTGTGGTTGCTGTTGGCAAGCTTCGTGGAGGACACGTTCTTGTTGTCCAGCTCTGTGCCGTCGTAGGATTTGCTGTCGGACTCCGCCGTCAGAGTCAGGGGGGCGGGGGAGACCGTCAGGGTGCCGGGGACCAGGTCGATGTCGTACTTCTCATTGACCCGGGCGTTGTTGCTGTCCACGATCAGCACGGCGCTGATGGTGCTGGTCTTGGTGCCCGCATCTGTGATGCTGTTGCTGCCCTCGGCAAAGGTGACGGAGCTGACCCGGTCGCCGTCCCGGAGACCGGAGACGCTGTAGTTCTCCGCCTTGTGGGCGGTGCCGTCGTAGACCCAGCTGGCGGATTCCGCCGTGATGGTGAGCTTCGAGGAGCCGTTGGCGGAGCTGCCGGAGGAGGCGGAGCCGCTGTTGGTGGCGGCGCTGCTGCGGATGCTGAGGCTGCCGTCCGTCATGGTGACGCTGTAGTTTTTGGTCACGTCGTTGCCGTTGGCGTCCACCACGGTCACGGAGCTTAAGTGGATGGTATAGTTGCCCACCTCCACAGCGGCGGTCCGCTGCCCGTCCTTCAGCATCTGGAAGGAGACGCGCACCTCGTGCTTGACGCCGTTTTCATTGAGCCGCCCGGTGATGGAGAGATTGGCGGAGCCGAGAGAGAAGGCCCGGCCGTCGTAGTCCTTCACCACGTCCTTGGCGTCCACGGCCAGGGGCCGGGGGGCCACGGTGACGCTGCCGGGGACGGTGGTGATGTTGTACTGCCCGGTCACATCCTCTCCGGCGCTGTTTTTGATGACGATCCCACTGGGGGAGCTGGGGGCCTTCTCCGCCACGTCGGTGGAGCCGCCCACATAGCTGATCTCAGCGATGCTGTCGCCGGGCGCCAGCTGGCCGGAGATGATCTCATACTCGTTGGCCGTCGCCGGCAGGCCGTTGTATTCCACCGCCCGGTTCTTGGCGCGGACCGTGATGGCCGTTTGGACCGGGGTAGGGGTAGGAGTGGGCGTCGGCGTAGGAGTAGGAGTGGGCGTCGGTGTGGGGGTAGGTGTAGGAGTAGGTGTGGGCGTCGGGGTAGGTGTTGGAGTAGGAGTCGGAGTCGGAGTCGGAGTCGGTGTGGGCGTCGGAGCCGGGATCACATCGGACACGCCCTCCACGCATGTGATATCGTAATTGCCGCTCACGTCCGTCTCCCCGTTCCAGACGGAAGCGCTGAGCCGGAGAACATATTTCCCCTCTTCCTGTACGGGCTTAGAGAACTGGACTCTCAGCTCGTCGCCCTCCGCCAACTCACCGGAGACGGTGTAGCCGTCCAGGGCATAGCTGCCGTCGGTCCCGGGGGCGTTGGCCGTGACGGTGAGGGGCCGGGCTGTGACCTGCAGGGTGCCGGGGAGGACTTCCAGCTCCTCCTCGGTGTAGATCTTGTCCTCCGGGCCGCGGACCTCGGCCGGAGAGGCGGTGACGGTATAGCTGCCCACGGGCAGGCGGCTGCCGAGGTCCGCGTCCCGGATGCTGTAGACGACCGTTTCAGGGTCCCAGCTGACGCCCTCCGCGCCGGTACTCAGGCTGAGGGCGGGGTCCTCGCCGTAGACAATGGCGGGGGCCTCTACCTGGAGCAGGATCTTCTCGCCCCAGACGGCCGTCAGTTCCACGCTCTCATAGGGTACGAAGGAGTCCCCGCTCAGCAGGGCCGAGGAGCCGTTGCTGTATGTAAGCTGCCAGCCCAGGAAGGGCCGGCCGGCGGTCCCCTCCAGCTTGGGGAGCGTGACCAGGCCGTTTTCGTCCGGCTGCGCGGCCTCGGGAGCGGCGACGCCCTCAGGGGCGCCCTCCACGGAGAAGCGTACCGCGATCTGCTCATCCTCCGGCGGCTCGATCTGATCTACCTGGATATAGAGGGTGTAGGGGTTGCCGGCCTCTGTCAGGTAAGAGGAGAGCAGGGCTTCATTGAAAGCGGGGGGAGCGGGGGGCTCTATTGCGGCCGCGGGCTCGGCGATGAACAGCTCGCCGGGGAGGCTGACCTCCGTGCTGAGCGGGTCCGCCTGGGCCAGCTCCAGCAGATGGACGGGCTCCTGGCCCTCGGCCAGCGCCTCGCCGTAGAGATACAGCTCAGAGACATAGTAGCCCTTGGGGGGAGCGATGCTGAGGCGGCTGTCGGCTACCATCAGGTTCTTGAGCTGAAAACCGCCTTTGCCCCGGGTCAGAGCCAGCAGCGGCTCCTTGGGCCCAAGCTGCTGGACGGGGCAATTCTCCCCTAAGAGCTCCTGCTCGTTCCCGCCGAGGACCTGGGTCAGTTCCGGGTCCCCGTCCTCGCTCGTCACCGTTGTATAGAGATCGTAGACGAGGAACTCGTCCCCCGTGACGGCGTCCGCCGCCGAGGCGCTCAGGCCCGGCAGCTGAAAGAGCAGCAGAAGGGCCAGCAGGAGACTGCACAGGGATTTCAGATATTTTCGCATGGCGTTCACCTCGATGTCAAAACTGTGGGGGCGCCCCGTGGGGAAAACTCAGCCCACCGGAGTCCCCGCCGGGACCTGGCCGGGCTGGGGCGCCTGGGCGGCCTGGCCGGACTGGACCGCGCCGCCGATGGGGACGACCTTGGCGTGGAGCACGTAGCGGGCGTCGTCAAATTCGTAAGAGCAGGTGGAGAGGGTGACGATGTGGTCGTTTGCGGTGACCTCCACATCGCTGGAGAAGTTGGAGAGGGAGCAGACCTTATCCAGATAGGCCTGGAAGTCCGCGTCGCTGACGAAGCCGACGGTATATGTGTCGGCCGCGGCGTCGGTGATGTAGCCGGAGAAGATGTCCAGCCGGTAGTTCTGGCTGGGGCTGTTGAAGTACATCACCGGATGGGTATCATAGAACTCCTGGGTGCTGTACTTGCGGATGCAGGCGAACATGGAGCCGTCGTTCATGTTGTGCCCGTAGACCACGGTGTTCCGCCCGGAGAAGTCCGCGCTGCACAGCCAGTCAAAGAAGATGGTGCCGCCGCCGCTGTAGCTGCCGTCGATGAGCCGGTGCAGATAATAGTCGTTGTCCGTGCCCTTGGCCACCGGGTAGTTGATGGGCGTATCCTCGCAGTAGATCCAGCCCACCACCTGGCTGTTCTGGGCCAGGAGCGAATCAAAGTCGATGTCGATGGGGGACTCCTCCAGAGGGACCACCGGGGCCCCGGAGGGCTTCGCGGCCGCCACGGAGGTCACGAACTGACTGCGGATGTCCTCGTTTTTGTTCTCAGCCACCTTGTACTCATGCTGGATGCTGTAGAGCCGGTAGGCGCTGAAAGCAAAGATACAGAGGAAGATCACGATGAGGATGCCGAAAAAGATCTTGACAGGTTTTTTCACGATGGTTGCCCCCTTGACGACAGGATATTTCTTCAGCCTCCATTATACAACAAACTTTTCTAAAATGGAAGCATTCCGATGCGCCGCCGGGCGTTTTTTATCAGTTCCAGCCTTTGGACGCGCATACAGGAAAAAAGTTCCCGGCGAGTTCGTGAACAGTCCGTAAACAGACGTTTTTGAAGAGAAGTTCCAAAAAACTACAGCCTGCAAAGCAGGGTGTGCTTTAAAGTTTCATGTATTGAAAAGTCCTTTACTACAGAGAAAAACAAGAGAGCAGCGGGGGTGCGCGAGGGGGCAAGGCCCCATCGCGTTTGGATCGCGCCAGCAAAAGTCCGGCTTGCCGGCTTTTGCCGAGCGTAGCGAGTTTTTTCAGATGAGCTAAGCTCTTCTGAAAAAAGTGGCGCCTCCAGAAAAAACGCAACCTGCAGAGCAGGTTGCGTTTTTTCTGGAGGCGCCACCCAGACTCGAACTGGGGAATCGCGGATTTGCAGTCCGCTGCCTTACCACTTGGCTATGGCGCCTTATAGCAGATTTGCGGGCGAATGAAAAGCCCGCAAATCGCTTTTGTCTGGAGCGGGCAACGAGGCTCGAACTCGCTACCTCCACCTTGGCAAGGTGGCGCTCTACCGGATGAGCTATGCCCGCGTAGGCCCCGCTTGAATAAGCGGGGATGGTGCCTCCGGTCGGAGTTGAACCAACGACACGCGGATTTTCAGTCCGCTGCTCTACCTACTGAGCTACAGAGGCATATCGTGCATTTTGGTGGGAACAACTGGACTCGAACCAGTGACCCCCTGCTTGTAAGGCAGGTGCTCTAACCAGCTGAGCTATGCTCCCCCGTGACAGCTTAGCTATCATACTAAAAAAAACCAAACTTGTCAAGGATAAATTTCATTTTCCGTCCGAATGATTTTTTTCACGGCGTTACTCCGTCCTTGGCGGCCAGAAAAGAGCGCAGATCCTCTACGCTGAAGCGGTATTCCGCGTCACAGAACTGGCAGCCCACGCGGATCTCCTCCCCGGCGGCGATCATCTCCTCCAGCTCCGCCTTATCCAGGCAGCTGAGGGCCTCGGCGGCCCGCTCCCGGCTGCAATAGCAGCGGTAGCAGACGGGAGACTCCTCCACGATGTGCCAGTCAAAGCCCTTGAGCACCTGGCTGAAGACCGCCTCCGCCCCGTCCTCATCCAGGACGGTGGTCAGCTGGTCCATGAGGAAGATGTTCTCCTCTAAGGCGCTGATGGTCTCCTCCGGGGCGCCGGGCATCAGCTGGACGAGAAAGCCCCCGGCGGCCTTGATGGACCGGTCCCGGTCCACCAGGACCCCCAGGCCGCAGGCGGAGGGCACCTGGTCGCTCTCCAGCAGATAGGCGGTCAGGTCCTCGGCGATCTCGCCGCTGACCAGCTCCACCGAGCCCACATAGGGCTCCTTCAGGCCGATGTCCCGGCTGACGGTCAGCATCCCGTCCCGGCCCACGGCGCCGCCCACGTTCAGCTTCCCGTCGGGCCGGCGGGGCAGTTCCACCGTGGGGTCGCCCACGCAGCCCCGGACACAGCCCCGGGAGTCCGACACGGCGATGACGGAGCCGATGGGCCCGCCGCCGTTGAGGCGCAGGGTCAGGGTGCCCTTCTCCTCCTTGAGCATGCTGCCCAGCAGGGAGGCGGCGCTGAGGGCCCGGCCCAGAGCGGCGGAGGCGGTGGGGGAGCAGCTGTGGATCTCCCGGGCCCGCTGCACCAGCTCCCGGGAGTCAATGACCGCCATTTTGATCAGGCCGTCGCCGGCCGTGGCGCGGAGGATCCTGTCCATAGGATTTATCTGCCTTTCTTAAAGTCGTTTTGCTGTGAAAAAGAGCCGGCCCTCGCCAGCCTCGGGGAGGGAGACGGCGGGGCACAGGGCAAAGCCCGCGGCCTTCAGGAGCGCCCGGAGGGCCTCCGGCTCATGGGCGTACTCCACATGCTCCTCGCCCTCCCGCTGCCAGAGCTCCCCCTGGCGGGTGAAGAGGTCCATGCCGTAGACCAGGCAGTTCTCGACTTCATCGAAGTCCGCCCGCCAGAGGCAGAGCAGGTCGTCGTCCTCGTCCACAAAGACGCCCCCGTCCAGGGAGCGGAGAAAGTCCGGCGTGCGCAGGTCGAAGAGGAAGAGCCCGCCGGGGCGGATGAACAGCCGCAGCCGCCGGAAAAACTCCGGCAGCTCCTCCGGCTCCAGATAGTTGATGCCGTCTAAGGAGCAGAAGGCCCCGTCCACCGTCCCATACAGGTCCAGCTCCGCCGCACTCTGGCACAGAAACAGCGGGGCCGGGTCCAGGCCGGCGGCCTTCTCCCGGGCCTGCATGAGCATGTCCTCCGAGGCGTCGGCTCCGATGAGCTCGTAGCCCCGGCGGGCCAGCTCCGCCGTCAGGGTGCCGGTGCCGCAGCACACATCCAGCAGAAGGCGGAATTCCCCGCCGTCCCGGGCAAATTCCGCCTCATAGTGATCCGCAAAAGCGCCGTAGGGCACGTCCCCGGTGAGCCGGTCGTACCAAGCGGCGAGGGGGCCGTAGCAGCTCATGACTCCTGCTCTTTGGCCCGCTGAAAGACCAGGCTGTAGCCCCCGCTGCCGTACTGCAGGGAGCGGTTGACCCGGCTGATGGTGGCGCTGGAGGCGCCGGTGGCGGCCAGGATATCGTTATAGATCATGCCGTCGTTCAGGCAGCAGGCCACCTGATAGCGCTGCTCCATGTCCACCAGCTCCTTGACCGTGCACAGATCGTCAAAAAAGCGCATGCACTCGTCCACAGTCTTCAGAGACAGGATGGCCTTGTACATATTTTCGCTCCGGGGCTTTCTTTGCGTTTTTTTCATAGTTGCCTCCATTTACCTGACCACCTTAACTTCACGCATTAAAGCAATAATATGTTACATCAGCAGAGCGAAAAAGTAAAGGGGGAAAATTGGGTTTTGCAGGAAAATTCCGCCGGGCCTCTTGCGAAATGGGGAGGGGTATAGTATAATTCAAATATGAAATACTTTACTTGAAGAGGTGAGCGGAGATGAATCTGGCCGCATTCTGGCTGGGGGCCATGATCGTGCTGCTGGTGATCGAGGGCGTGGTGCCGGGGCTGGTCTCCATCTGGTTTGCCCTGGGCGCCCTGGCGGCCTTTATCGCGGCCCTGGTCCACGCGCAGCTCTGGCTCCAGATCGTCTGGTTTCTGGTGATCTCCCTGGCTACCCTGGGGCTCACCCGGCCTCTGGCCAAGAAATACGTCAACGGCAAAGTCCAGCCCACCAACGCCGACCGGCTCATCGGCAAGGACTGCGTGGTGACCGAGAAGATCGACAACCTGCAGGGCACCGGCCAGGTGAACGCGGGGGGCATGAGCTGGACGGCCCGCTCGGTAGAAGAGGGGCTGTGCTTTGAGAAGGGCAGCGTTGTAACGGTCCGTCGTATCGAGGGCGTGAAGCTGATCGTTTCGGCCCGCGAAAAAGCATAAAAGAAAAGGAGAGCGTCATTATGGGAATTCTTATCGTTCTGATCATCCTGATCGTCGCGGTCATCCTCATCCGCTGCATCCGCATCGTGCAGCAGGCCCGGGCTTACGTCATCGAGCGCCTGGGCGCTTATGAGACGACCTGGAACGTGGGCCTGCACCTGAAGCTGCCCTTCATCGAGCGGGTGGCCAAGGTGGTGTCCCTGAAGGAGCAGGTGGCGGACTTCCCGCCCCAGCCCGTGATCACCAAGGACAACGTCACCATGCAGATCGACACGGTGGTCTATTTCCAGATCACCGACCCCAAGCTGTACACCTACGGCATCGAGCAGCCCATGGTGGCCATCGAGAACCTGGCCGCCACCACCCTGCGTAACATCATCGGCGACCTGGAGCTGGACCAGTGCCTCACCAGCCGCGACATCATCAACACAAAGATGCGCTCCATTCTGGACGAGGCCACCGATCCCTGGGGCATCAAGGTCAACCGGGTGGAGCTGAAGAACATCCTGCCGCCCAAGGAGATCCAGAACGCCATGGAGAAGCAGATGAAGGCCGAGCGCGAGCGGCGCGAGGCGATCCTGCGGGCCGAGGGCGAAAAGCGGGCCGCCATCCTGGAGGCCGAGGGCGAGAAGGAGTCCGCCATCCTGCGGGCCGACGCCAAGAAGCAGCAGCAAATCCTGGAGGCCGAGGGCCAGGCGGAGGCCATCCTGAAGGTCCAGACCGCCACCGCCGAGGGCATCCGGCTCATCAATGAGTCCTGCCCCACCGACGCCGTGATCAAGATCCGGGCCCTGGAGGCCTTCGCGACCGCGGCCAACGGCAAGGCCACCAAGATCATCATCCCCAGCGAGATCCAGAGCCTGGCCGGCCTGGCCGCCGGCCTGGTGGAGACGGTCAAGGAGCCCGCTGCCAAAGCGGAGTAAAACAAAACAAGGAAAGACCGGCCTGCCGAAGGCTTTCGACAGGCCGGTTTTCTATGATAGAAAAAAGGACGGAATGACAATGGAAAGTAAAGCAGCCCTGGAGTTTTTGAAGGCCCACGGCATGTCCCCGGAGGACATCGACCCGGCGAGTGAGGCGGTGAGAATGGCCGCCAATATGGAGCGGGGCCTGGCGGGGGACAGGAGCGCCCTGCCCATGATCCCCACCTATCTGCGCCCGGACGGTGAGATCAACGCCGGCGACCGGGCGGCGGTGATCGACGCGGGAGGGACCAACCTGCGCACCGCGCTGGTGACCTTCCCGGGGGAGGGCTGCCTGGTGGAGGACCTCCGCAGCTGGAAAATGCCCGGCATCGGCAAGCCCGCCACCTGGGAGGAGTTTATCTCCTTTGTGGCCGACGGGGTACAGCCGCTGCTGGACCGGACGGACTACATAGGCTTCTGCTTTTCCTACTCGGCGGTGATCGGCCCGGACATGGACGGGACGGTCAACTGCATCGACAAGGAAGTGGTCATCACCGGCTCCGCCGGGCAGAAGGTGGGCGCTTCGCTGCTGGCCGAGCTGGAGCGCCGGGGCATCCGGGGCAAGAAGATCGTGGTCCTCAACGACACCGCCGCCGTCCTCCTGGGCGGCAAGGCGGAGCATTTCCACGAAAATTTCGAGGGCTTCATCGGCCAGGTCAGCGGCACGGGGACCAACACCTGCTGTGTTCTGCCTTTGGACCGGATCGGCAAGCTGGGCCTGAGCGGGGAGCGGAACATGATCGTCAACACCGAGTCCGGCATGTACGACGGCATCCCCGCCGGGGAATTTGACCGGGCCCTGGATGCACTGAGTAAGGACCCGGGTTCCAAGCGCTTTGAAAAGCAGACCGCCGGGGTCTACCTGGGGGAGCTCTGCCGGCTCATGCTCCTGCGGGCCGCGGAGGAGGGCCTGCTGTCCCCGGCCTGCGGGGAGGCCCTGCATGGCCTGGGCCGCATCGACTCGGCCGTGATCGACGGCTGGGCAAACGGAGAGGGCCTGGACCGGCTGCGCGCCGGTGAGGCGGACGGGGACTTTATCGGGACCGTCTGCCGGGCGGCCTTTGAGCGCTCCGCCCGCTGCATGTGCGCGAATCTGGGGGCCCTGCTGCTGCTGACCGGCGGCGGGCAGGACCCGGCCCGGCCCGTCTGCGTCTGCGCGGAGGGCTCCCTGGTCCAGAAGAGCCGGAACTACCGGCCCGCCCTGGAGAAGCTGCTGAGGGAGGTCGTCCAGGGCGCTCTGGGGCGCAGCGCGGTGCTGAGCCTGGCAAACGAGGCCACCCTGACCGGCTCCGCCGCTGCCGTGCTGCTCAATTAATAAAAGTAAGGAAACGCTATGAAGATTTCTGTGATCGACGGCTACACCGAGAACCCCGGCGACCTGAGCTGGGGACCCCTGGAGGAGTTGGGGGAGCTCCGGGTCTATGACCACGTCACCCACGACGAGGAGGAGGTCATCCGCCGCATCGGCGACGCGGAGATCGTGGTCGCCAACAAGTCCCGGGTCGGCCGCCGGGTGATCGACGCCTGTCCCAACATCCGCTTCATCACCATTCAGGCCACGGGCTACGACGCCATCGACTATGTCCACGCCCGGGAGAAGGGCATCCCCGTGTCCAATGTGCCCAGCTACGGCACCGCCTCGGTGGCCCAGTACGCCATCTCCCTGCTGCTGGAGATCTGCGGCCACGTGGGGCACCACTCCGACGCCGTCCACCGGGGCCGCTGGGGAAGCAGCGGGGACTGGTGCTTCTGGGACTATCCGCTCATCGAGCTGGCGGGGAAGACCATGGGCATCATCGGCTTTGGCCGCATCGGCCAGGCGGTGGGCAGCATTGCCCGGGCCCTGGGCATGGAGGTGATCGCCTACAACCGCAGCCGCAGCGAGAGCGGCGCCCGGATCGCGGACTATGTGGAGCTGGACGAGCTCCTGGCCCGCTCCGACGTGATCTCCCTGCACTGCCCGCTGTTCGAGTCTACCCGGGGCATCATCAACAAGGACAGCATCGCTAAGATGAAGGACGGGGTCATCCTGCTGAACAACAGCCGGGGCCCCCTGATCGTGGAGCAGGACCTGGCCGACGCCCTCAACAGCGGCAAGGTCTACGCCGTCGGGCTGGATGTGGTCTCCGAGGAGCCCATCCGGGAAGATAACCCTCTGCTGACGGCGAAAAACTGCCTCATCACCCCGCACATCAGCTGGGCCCCCAAGGAGAGCCGGGCGCGCATCATGGCCTGCACGGCGGAGAACATCCGGGCCTTCCTGGCGGGGACGCCACAAAATGTAGTCAACTGAATATAAAAGAATTCCGGGGCAATGACCCCGGAATCTTTTTAGGCTGGTGCGCCCAGCATGGGCGATAACTTGGTGGTGAAAGTCCACTACGGACTCGGAAGCAGGAACCGTTAGCCGAAG
>CANQTO010000001.1 GCA_947626785.1 uncultured Oscillospiraceae bacterium | reverse complement strand
ATGATGATCCTCATCGCCGGCACCTTTCTGTGCAACTATGTGGGGGCCCTCTCCCCCGGAAAGCATGAAGATATCATCGGCAGCCTGGGCCGCCTGGCCTTGTCTTAAAAATCATGATAAAAACACCGGTGACCCGTTTGGGATCACCGGTGTTTTTATCGGAGAGGTTTACAGATGCTGGTCCCGCTTGACCTTGTCGTAGAAATGGGTCAGGATCGGCTCCATGGCTGAGGTGAGCTTCATATCCAGGTTGTAGAAATACACCACAAAGGTCACCCCAATAAAGCCTACGACGATCAGCACCAGCTTCAGCAGAAGCTTGAGCAGGTTCTTCTTCATTTTTTTCGCCATTTTCAGTTCCTCCTTCTTAGGCGACGGAAGTCGAGCCCGAGTCGCTTCACAGGGGCTCTTTCCGGCGCTTTTTGATTTGTCGTCGTTGCCTTGCGTCAGCAAGGCTGCCTCCTCCGCATCAAAAATCACTCGGAAATTTCTCCCTGTGAAGTGCGGAGCAGTTTCTGGCGAGCAGATTTTTTCTCAGGCAAGGAAAAGCCCGCAGAGAATACTTTGTGTATTGTCAAGGGCTTTGACACAGCATGAGGGAAAATCTGCCGTCAGAAACCGGCTTGGGTTCGGCTCCCGCCGCCTTTACCAGGACTCTTCGTCGCTGAGGACCTCCAGGCTCGGGTCCACCGGCTCCTCGCGCATGACGGTGCGCATGTAGCTGTTGATCTGGTCCCGGACGCCCTGACGGGAGATCACGCGGGGATCGAACAGGTCGTGAGAGACCCAGACCAGGTGGATGCCCTTCTCCCGGGCCTTCTCCTCGAACTGGCCGTGCATGCCGTCCAGAGCCTTGCAGCTCATATGCTCCCATAGGATGACCATGTCGGCGTTGAACTCCTCCACGAACTCCCACAGCTCGTCCAGCAGGACCTTGTAGCCGCCGTGGGTCCGGTTGCGCATGAGCATGTTCTCGGTGAGCCAGGCGATGTCGTAGATGGCCTGCTCCCGGTTCTCGGGGGTGTCCTCCTCGGCAATGATCTTGGTGGAGACCATGGAGAGCATATCCGTCAGCGGGATGATGCCCCAGCAGTTGAGCAGCCACACCAAAAAGTCCATATAGTAGTGGGACTGGACGCCCCAGACGATGGCCCGGTGCCGGTACTCGTTGGCCACCAGCTTCTTTTTCTTGTAGGCCTTCTGGGCCAGGGCGCTGATCTTTTTGTCCGCCTCGTTGAAGAGGGGGATGCGGCCGTTGACCACCATGTAGTTGGTCTCGGTGTACAGAGCCAGGTTGGAGCCGAAGACCTGGGGATAGTCGGTCTTGCTCATCTCCATCCACTCCAGACGGGAGCGGGTGGCGAAGTTGACCCGCTTGGCGCACTCGAAGTAGTGGGCCCAATCCCACTTCTCGCCGGTGTGCTCCTCGATGAAGGCGATGGCGTTGCGGATCTCCTGGGCGGCGTACTCCTGTACGTCGTCCTCCCGGTGGCGCAGAGGCACCGCCAGCTGGTGGGTGGGGATGCCCTCTTCGGTCAGGCGCTTGTAGACCACGCCGTTGCCCATGAGGGAGCCGTCGCAGGTGGTGTTGCACTGGATGGCGCAGCAGCCCACGATGGGCGCGTCGTCGTCGATGACCAGGCCGGCCTCGGCCTCGGGCATGGGGCACACGTCTCCCGCCAGGCCGTACTCCTGTGCGATATCGATATAGTGCAGGGCGGCGCGCTGGTTGAGCAGCACCGGGATATAGGTGGAGGCGATCTCACGGCTCAGGGGCACGATGCCGGGGAAGCCCATCATGACCGACTGCATGGCGTTCTCGTCGATCAGGACGACCTTCTTATTAAACTCCGTATCGTTGCCGATGCGCCGGTCCGCCCGGAAGAGCTTGTCCAGCAGCTTGGCCACGTCCTCAATAATGATGTCCTGCTCCGCGTGGCAGATGCGCAGATGCTCGCCCCGCAGGCCCTGGGTGTGCCGGTCCACCATCATGGGCACGGCCAGATAGTTGCCCATCCAGCGGTAGCGGAACATAGCCTTGATGTTCCGGGGCTTGACCAGGACGATTCGGGCCATATTGAACCAGTTGTACAGCCAGCGGGAGTAGTCATAGGCCGTGTCGGCCAGGCCGCGCCATTCCCGGCGGTTCCTCACCTTGCCCTCGGTGTAAAAGCGGCCCAGATTCTGGGTCCCGATCCTTTTCGACTTCGCCATTACTTGGCACCTCCCTGAATTTTCTTGATCTCCAGGCTCTCCACAAAGGCCTGGACGCGGGTGCGCAGCTGGCCCACGCCGGAGGCGTTGTAGGGCCGGTCGATGGAGAGCACCTGATACCCGTAGTCGTCATGGAGCACGTGGGAGCCGATCATGCGCTCATAGGCCCAGGGGTCGCAGAACTTGACCTGCTCGTAGATGATGCCGTCGGCCTTGTACTCCTTGGCGAGCTTGTCCAGATAGTCCCGGCGGCCCAGCATCTTGGGCGGGTCCATATAGCGGGGGCACTGGCCCCGGTACATGTACTGCCGGCAGATCTGGGTGAGGGCGTCCTCATCGTCTGTCAGCTCGATGGGATCCCGGCCGGGGAAGGAGCCGTAGCAGTAGCGGTCGGCGCAGACGTAGGCGCCGGTGGTCTCCACCAGCTTGACGAAGTCCGGATCGTCCAGCTCGGAGCCGGCGAACACGACGCGGACCCGGAAGGGATTCTTCTCGTCGGGCTCTCTTGTCTTCAGCTCCTCCAGGGTCTCCTCCAGCTTGTCCATAATGAGGTACTTGGGGGCGGCGTAGCTGGCCAGGGTGAACACGGCGAACTCATAGCCGGTGATGGTGGGGTTATCCAGCTTGCGGTACTCCCCCATCGCCCGGAGCAGGCGGCAGATCTTGTTGTGCTCCTCCACCGCCTTGCGGATGGCGGCGTCGGACACGTCGATGCCGAACTTCTCATGCAGGGGCTTGAGGATGTGGTTCTTGCACTGGAGCACGTACAGGTTCAGGCCGTTGTCGTCGGCCTTCATGGGGATCTCCATGTGCTCGTAGAAGAAATGGGGCTTCCCCTCGTCCATGGTGTGCAGCAGCTCCATGTTCTCGGCGGCCCGGTTGATCATGGTGCAGCCGTCGGGGGCGATGAGGCAGTCGGCAAAGTTATAGCCGCCCTCCATGGCCCGCTCCAGCAGCGCCCGGCTGTATTCGCACAGGAAGCTGGTCAGGTAGTAGGTGGCCATCTCCATGGAACTGGTGCGGGGGGCCCGCAGGCGGGCGGAAAAGACGCCCTCCAGGTTCAGCAGCGGCTCCGGCGTGTTCTCGCACACGTAGGCCACGCACTTCTTCCCCTCCGCCTTGGCCTGGGCCACGAGCTCGTTGTTGGCCTCCTGCAAAAGGTCTTCAAAATACTTGAGGTGCTTCAGATCTTTCATGCTTCTCCTCTTCCGCAGACGGGCGGCGGCGCGCCAGTCCGCTTGTCGTTGATTTTCTCAGAACCTCGCTAAGCAGGCACGGAAAGCCATGCCTGCTTAGCGGGATGCGTGCTTATTTATCGGCGAGTTTTTTCTTGACGATCTTGATCTCGCGCTTGGCGGCGTAGGGGATGATGCACTTGAACTTATCCTCCGCCGGGACCATCTTGCTGTTCTGGGGCCGGTCGCGCTTGAGGTGGATGGCGTCGAACTCGCAGCGGGTGGTGCAGACGCCGCAGCCGATGCACTTGTTCGGGTCCACCACGCTCCGGCCGCAGCTCAGGCAGCGGGAGGCCTCGGCCTTGATCTGCTCCTCGGTGAAGGTGACCCGGTCGTCCTCCATGGTCAGGACCTTGTTCTGGTCGATGGTCACATGGGTGCGGGCGGGCTTGCGGAGCTTCTCGGGCTCGATCACCAGGTTGGACTTATCCAGCTCCTTGAACTGGCGCAGGTTCCGGTGGATGGTCAGGGACTGGCCCACATTCACGAAGCGGTGGATGGACACAGCGCCCTCACGGCCGGTGGCGATAGCGTCGATGGTGTACATGGGGCCGGTGGCAATGTCGCCGCCCACAAAGATGTCGGGCTCGGCGGTCTGGAAGGTGACCTTGTCGCACTTGACCAACTGACCGTCCGGGGTCTCGGCCTTGGTATCGGCCAGGACCGCGCCGTAGTCGGAGCGCTGGCCGATAGCCACCAGGACGTTTGCGCAGGCGACCGTCATGGTCTCGCTCTCGTCATACTTGGGAGCGAACCTGCCGTTTGCGTCGCGGACGGAGACACAGCGCATCAGCTCGATGCCGGTGACCTTGCCGTCCTCGCCCAGGATGCGCTTGGGGGCCCAGCTGTTGTTGATGATGACGCCGTCGGCCAGGCCGCTGTTCTTCTCGTCGGCCACGGTGGGCATCTCCTCGTCCTTCTCCAGGCAGTAGATGTTCACAGCGCCGGGGCCGAGACGCCGGGCGGCGCGGGCCACGTCGATAGCCGCGTTGCCGCCGCCGATGACCACAGTGTCGCCCTCCAGGGCGGTCAGTTCGCCCTTGTTGACGCCGCGCAGGAAGTCCAGGCCGCCGATGACGCCGGCCAGGTCCTCGCCCTCGATGTTCAGCTTGGCGGCCTTCTGGAGACCCACGGCCACGTAGAAGGCTTTAAAGCCCTCGTCCCGCAGCTGCTGGATGGTGACGTCCTTGCCCACCTCCACGCCGCAGCGGAACTCAACGCCCATCTCCTTGAGGACGTCGATCTCGGAGTTGACCACCGCCTTGTCCACGCGGAAGCTGGGGATGCCGTTGACCAGCATGCCGCCGGGGACCGGCTCCTTCTCAAAGACCACGGGGCTGTAGCCCTCGATGGCCAGGAAGTAGGCACAGCTCATGCCCGCGGGGCCGGCGCCGATGATGGCCACCTTCTGGTCGAATTTGGCGCGGGTGCAGGAGTTCATGGGCGGGACATAGCGGTGCTCGGCCTTCATGTCCTGCTCGGCGATGAACTTCTTGATCTCGTCGATGCTCAGGGCCTCGTCCACGGTGCCGCGGGTGCAGGCGTCCTCGCAGTACTTCCGGCAGATGGAGCCGCAGACGGCGGGGAACGGATTGTCCTTCTTGATGAGCTTCAGGGCGTCCTGATAGCGGCCGTCGCCGGCCATCTTGATATAGCCCTGGATGGCGATATGGGCGGGACATGCCACCTTGCAGGGGGCGGTGCCGGTGGGCCAGGTCTGGATGGAGCCGTTGTCGTTGCGGTAGTTCTTGTTCCAGTGGTCCTCGCCCCAGGCGGTGTCGTCGGGCAGCTCGTGCTTGGGATACTCGATGGGGCCGGCCTTGGTGCAGAGCTTCTGGCCCAGGCGCACGGCGCCGGCGGGGCAGGTCTCCACGCACTTGCCGCAGGCCACGCACTTCTCCGGGTCGCTCTCGGCGGTGTAGGCGGAGGCGGAGAGGTTGGGGGTGTTGAAGAGCTGGGAGGTACGCAGGGCGTTGCAGACGCCGACGGCGCAGTTGCAGATGCCGAAGATCTTGTTCTCGCCGTCGATGTTGGTGATCTCGTGGACGTAGCCCCGGTCCTCGGCCTTCTGGAGGATCTCCATGGCCTCTTCATAGGTGATGTCGCGGCCGTGGCCGGTCTCCCGGCAGTAGTCGGCAAAGTCGCCCACGCCGATGCACCAGTCGGCCTCGATCTCGCCGTCGCCCTCGCCCCGGATGCGCTGCTGCTTGCGGCAGGAGCAGACGGAGACGCCGATCTGGCCCTCGTACTTCTTCAGCCAGTGGGACAGGTGCTCGATGGGGATGGACCTGCTGTCGGCGGGGATGGCCTTCTCCACGGGGATGACGTGCATGCCGATGCCAGCGCCGCCGGGAGGCACCAGTTCGGTGATGCCGGCCAGGGGCATATAGGCCATGCGCTCAAAGAAGTCCGCCGTCTCTGGGAACATGTCGGCATGCTCCGGGTGGATCATCATGATCTCGGCGCTGCCGGGGACAAACATATCCAGCACCCAGCGCTTTTTGTGCTCCGGGTTCTTCCCGTCCAGGTTCTCCCAGTGGAACTCCACCAGGCCGCTCTCGCTGAGGGCCTGCAGGGCCTTCTCCAGATACGCCCTGTCGAACTGGGGGTTCTTGGCAGCGATCTGCTCAAAGGTCTCGGGGACGCGCTTTTTCAGGGTCAGGGCGATATCCAGGATATCGTCCGCCATCTTGGGGTCATACTTGGCCTCGGTGAACTTCAGCGCGGAGTTGATGCCCCAATACTCGGGGGAATTGATGTCCAGAGTCTCCAGGCCCACCAGGGCCTTCACCCGGTCGGTGATCTCCCGGGCGAGCTTGATGATCTTTTCGTCGCGGGACAGCGTCTTTGCCATAAAATTTTTACCTCCTAATTAAATGTCGCGTAAAAAAAGGGCTGCGCGCAGGTCTCTCTTCTGTTTCTTCCGTTTTTATGTATATCCGCTAAAAAACTCGCGGTACAGACAGGAATAGTATAGTACGGATCGAGCAATATGTCAATCAGATTCGCTTTTCTTTACCAGCTTTTTCCAGTAGCTCTATTCCGCCAAAAAGCCGAAGATCTGGCCGTAATAGGGCTCCAGGACGCTGTTTTCCGAGCGGTAGATCTCATGCTTGGAATGGGCTACCTTGATGAGCCTCCCCTGCTTCAGCCTCTTGACGAACTCTTCCTGGGCCACCGGAGAGACCAGGCCGTCGGTCTCCGCCTGGAACATCAGCACCGGGATCTGGATCTTCTCCACGCCGCTCATCACTCTTTTGGAGGCCAGGATGGCCTCCCGCGTCCAGGCGTAGCTAGAGGCGGACAGCTGGAACGCGCTCTCCGCGCAGCGCAGGCCGTGATACCAGTCGTACCGGGCACGGGAGCTGGCGCAGGACGACGCAAAGTCCTTGCTGGGGCTGAAATCCTCCTGGAAATAGAGCTTTTCCTCCCCCTTGCCCAGCAGGCATTGCAGGCGGCAGAACAGCAGCCCCGCCCAGGGCGGGAGCTTGCCCATATCCAGGCCCAGCATGGGCGCGTTCAATATGGCCTTGTCGAAGTCCTCCGGCCAGCGCTCCAGATAGTCCGCCGCGATGCAGCCGCCCATAGAGTGCCCATACAGGTACAGGGGACCTTTAGGCATGGCGTGCCACACGATCCCCTGGACAAAGTCGTGCAGGTCCTGAGCGTAGAGGGCGAAATCCGTCACGTGGACCACGCCCGGGTCCTTCCCCTCCCGCAGGGAGAAGCCGTGGCCCCGGTGGTCCAGGATGGCGCAGCTGTAGCCCTCCTGAAGGGCGTAATAGATAAACTCATGGAACTTGACGCAGGACTCGGTGGAGCCGTGGCTGATGACCAGGGTCCCCTTGGCCTCCTCCAGCGGGTACAGCTCATAGTACAGCTCGCCTCGCAGGCGGCCCTTGGAGGCTGTCTTCTCCAGGAAGGGCTCCACCTCTCCCCGCATCCGCTGTTCCAGTTCTTCTTCAGGGATCAAAACCATGGTCTCACTCCTCACACAGCCGGCGCAGGCTCTCTTCCTTCTTCACCTGGAGCTCGGCGATCTTCTCCTTGCCCAGGGGGTACAGGAAGCGCAGCGTGGCAAACACTAAGATATACAGCACCGCCGGGATCAGCACGGAGTCGGCATACATGGAGTGCAGGATGTCTCCGGTGATATTGGTGGCGTTGAGCACATTGTCCGTATAGCCGATGCGGAGCAGCGCCATATTCACCAGGATAGCCGCCACCGTCTGGCCCAGCTTCCGGGTGAAGGAGTAGAAGGCGTAGCTGGTGGCCTCGTCGTGGAGCCCGTAGGTGACCTCGTTGTAGTCGATAGCGTCGGTGGCCAGGGCCCAGACCAGCAGGAAGATGAAGGCGTTGCCGATGCCGGACATCAGGCACACGGCCAGATACAGCCACACGTTGCTGGTGCCGGTGAGATAGAGCAGCAGGTTGCACACGCCGGCAAAGAGCATGCCGTAGGCGCAGACCTCCCGCCGCCCGAAGCGGTTGCCCAGCCGGCCGGCAAAGAACATGATGACCGCCACCGGCAGGTACTGGCAGACCGTAGGCAGCATGGACAGGCCCGGGGCGTTGAAGTAGTAGTTGAACAGATAGGGGAAATAGCTCTGGCTGAACATCTGCGCCGCCAGAAACAGCATACTGGCGATGCACACCGCCAGGAAGGGCCGGCTGGAGAAGAGGACCTTGATGACCTGGACAGTCTGCCCCTTCTGGCGCTTGGGGGCGGGCTTCATCTGGACCCTCTCCTTGGTCCAGGCATAGCTCAGCAGATAGCAGACCACGGACAGGGCCGCGATGATGACGACGCCCACCAGCACCTTCCGGTAGGACATGACGCTGTTGCCGGCCTCGGTGCGCACATAGCAGAGGCTGATCAGGGCCATAGCGGGCATGGCGCCGAAGGTAGAGCCGATGGAGCGGAACACGGACAGGGAGGAGCGCTCCTTCTCGTCGGAGGTGATGACCTGGGCCAGGGAGCCGTAGGGGATGCTGATGGCCGTATACATCATGCCGAAGAGGATGTAGGTCACATAGGCATAGATTAGGTTCTGTTTCGCGTTGAAGCCGGGGATCTTCACGAACATCAGCACCGCCGACAGAGCCACCGGCACGGCCAGCAGCTTCAGCCAGCGGCGGTAGCGGTCCTTCCCCTTCAGGCGCAGGCTGTCCACGATGCGGCCCCAGATGGGGTCGTTGACCGCGTCCCAGATGCGGGCGATAATGAACATCACCATGATGCTCACGATGCCGATCCCCAGCAGGTCGGTGTAGTACTTCTGCAGCACGCTCTGCACCAGGCCGAACACCAATAGGGACGCCGTGTCCCCCAGGGCGTAGCCGATCTTGTCCCGGGCGCCTATGCCGCTGGTTCTGGAGATATAGTTCTCTTCCATAGGTTTTCCACTTCCTTCCATCGATTTTCCGAAAATGTTTAATTGATTAAACATTTTAACTAAATCTATCATAAACCAGCGCCCGGCTTTTGTCAACAATGAAAAAGCCGGGCGCTGAGTTTTTATCTTTTTACAAATTATCTGCGTCGCCGTTGTGGAGGCGGTCCAGGGTCTCCCGCAGAACGGCAAACATTTTCTGGATATCGATGGGCTTGGCCAGGTAGCCGTCCATCCCCGCCGCGGCGGCCTGCTGCTTATCCTCCTCGAAGGCGTTGGCGGTCATGGCAATGACGGGGAGATTGGCCAGCACCGGGTTTTTCAGCTGCCGGATGGCCTTGGTGGCCTCATAGCCGTTCATGACCGGCATCTGCACATCCATCAGGATCAGATCATAGTCCCCTGTCCGGGACGCGGCCAGCTTCTCCACGGCCACGCGGCCGTTCTCCGCGCAGTCCACCCGGAAGCCCGCCTCGCTCAGAAGCTCAGTGGCGATCTCCCGGTTGAGCTCGTTGTCCTCCACCAGCAGGATGCGCTTTCCGCTGAAATCCGCCTCCGGCAGCAGGACCTCGGAGCCCTCCGGCTGCTTGCCCCGGCCCAGAGAGCGCTCCAGGGTCCGGTAGAGCTCGGAGAAAAAGAGGGGCTTGCTGACAAAATCCGTCACCCCGGCCTCCCGGGCCTCCCGCTCGATATCCGACCAATCGTAGGCGGAGAGCAGGATGATGGGGGCCTCGTCCCCCACCGCCTGCCGGATGCAGCGGACGGTCTCCACGCCGTTCTGGTCGGGCATGGCCCAGTCGATCACGTACACGGCAAAGGGGTCGCGCATCTCATGGGCCTCTCCCGCCCGGATGACAGCCTCCTTCCCGTAGCGGGTCCACTCGGAGCGCATGCCGATCTCCCGGAGCATCTTGCTCACGCTCTGGCAGCAGAGCAGATCGTCGTCGGCCACCAGGGCCCGCAGGCCCTGGAGCTCCACCAGGGGCGCGGGCTTCGCTTTTTCGCCGCAGAAAGCGAATTCCAGAGTCACCACGAACTCGGTGCCCACATTCTGCTGGCTGTGGACCTGGATATCGCCGTTCATCATGTTGACGATGTTCTTGGTGATGGCCATGCCCAGGCCGGTGCCCTGGATGCCGCTGACCGTGGAGGTCCGCTCCCGGGTGAAGGGCTCGAAGATATGCCGGGCAAATTCCGGGCTCATGCCGATGCCCGTGTCCTTGACCCGGAACTCGTAGACGCCCCGGTCCTCATGCCCGGAGGGCTTCTGGGCCACGCACAGGGACACGGTCCCGCCCGGCGGGGTGAATTTGATGGCGTTGGAGAGCAGATTCAGCAGGATCTGGTTCAGCCGCAGCTTGTCGCAGGCGATCTCCTCGTTGACCACGTCCAGGGTGTCGATATAAAACTCCAGGCTCTTGGCGTGGATATCCGCGTGGACGATGTTCCGCAGGCCGTGGAGGATATCGGCCAGATTCTCCGGCCGGCACTCCACATGCACATGCCCGGACTCGATGCGGCTCATATCCAGCACGTCGTTGATGAGGCTGAGCAGATGGTTGGAGGACTGGGCGATCTTGGACAGATAGTCCTGGGTCTGCTCCTTATTATCCAGATGGGTGCTGGCCAGGGCCGTATAGCCGATGATGGCGTTCATAGGCGTGCGGATATCGTGGGACATGTTGTTGAGGAAGGTGGTCTTGGAGCGGTTGGCCTGGTCGGCCATGGTCAGCGCGTCGGAGAGAGCCTTCTTCTGGGCCTCGTACCGCTCGCTGACCTCCTCGATCTTCGCCTTCAGGTTCTTCTGGTTGCGGATGCGCAGAGCCAGAATGATCAGCACGAAGACGAACAGGCACAGGAAGAACACGCCCAGCAGCCCGTAGATGGGGTTGGCGTAGATGAAGGACACCAGGTCGATATCCACTTCCTGGGTGCTCTGCTCCGTCTCCTGGAGGATGATGTCCCCCATCTCCGCGCTGCTCAGGCCGCCCAGGGCCTTATTGAGGACCGAGAGCAGCAGATAGCCCCGGTCCGCCCGCACGGCCATGGAATAGGGGCTGGCGGCGTCCCCCAGCAGGGAGAAGCTCATCAGGTTCCGCACGTCGTGCAGGATCACCTGCTCCGCCGTATAGGCGTAGAGCACCGTGCTGTCCGCCGCACCGGAGACCACCGCGTAGACGCAGTCCTGGATGCTGTTGCAGGGGACGATCTCCCGCTCTCCGATGTTCCGCTCCACATAGCTTTTCAGCCCGTCGGAATTTGTGAGCACGGCCACCTTCTGGATGCTGCCCTTGAAGCCGCTGCGGGTCAGACGGGCGAAATTCACATCGATATAGGGCTCGGTGAGCTTATAGCCCTCCTTCTCCGCCAGGTAGTAGTCGCCGGTAAAATCCAGGACGATGTCCGCCCCCTCCTCCCGGAGCCGGTAATACTCCTCCCGGCTCTGGCAGGGCACAAACTTATAGGCAAGTCCCAGACGCTGGGCAGCCAGGGAGAAGACGGCCGGGAACACGCCCGCGGCCTCCCCCTGCTCGTTAAAATAGGAGTAGGGGCTCCGGTCCGGGTTGAACAGCACCCGCAGCGGCTCGCCGGAGGCGCGCAGCTGCTCCAGGCAGGCCCGCTCCTCTCCGGTCAGCAGGACCTGGCTGTCGCCGTCGGTGGAATAGTATTTCTGTTGAAGCTCCGTCTGCCAGGAGGGGTCCTGCAGGTTCAACTCCCCGATGGCCGCGTTGATGTCCTCCATCAGGTCCGGCCGGTCCTTCCGGGTGACGATATAGAAGTCGCTGGGCGAGAGCGACTCGATGACCCACTCGTTCTGCACCTTGCGCAGACTGCCGGAGACGGCGCCGTCCACCGTCCCGGCCTGGAGAGCGGCCGCCAGCTCCTCCTCCATCTCGAAATAGACAGGGCTGTAGCGGAAGCCTTTCTCCTCCGAGAAGGCCTGGAAGACATCGTTTTTGGAGTTGCCGTCCAGCATGCCGATCTTCAGCCCGTCATAGCTGGCGTAGTCCCCCGCCGTGACCGCCGTATTGCCGGCTTTCACGGTGAAGATGGTGGCGTTGGCGCCGATGGGCAGGTCGGAGAACAGAAACTCCTCCTCCCGGGCCGGGGTCTTGGACACAGAGGTGACCACATCCACTTCTCCCTCACTCAGCAGCTCCAGGGTGTCGGAATAGGACAGGTCATAGCCCAGGTATTCATACTTCCAGTCCGTAAAAGCGGCCAGCTTCTGCAAAAACTCGTAGCCGTAGCCGCTCCTCCGCCCGGCCTCGTCCAGCTCATGGTAGCCGGAAAAGGCAAAGAAGCCCACCCGGACGGGCTCTTCGCCCCCCTCCGAGGCATAGGCGCTCAAGCCCAGCGGCAGCAGGAGCAGCAGAGCTAAGGCAAAGCAAACGAGCCTTTTCTTCTTCATAGAACCAATTTCCTCTCTTCGGCGCCGAGCCGCTGCCGTTTACTGCCTGGCCTCTGTCTCTTCTCCGCCCTTCTGCCCGGCCAGCTGGGTGACCAGCACCTGGATCAGGCGGTCCACATTGATGGGTTTCGCCACGTGGTCGTTCATGCCGCAGTCCAAGGCCCTCTTCCGGTCCTCGTCGAAGGCGTTGGCGGTCATGGCCACAATGGGGATGTTGGCGACGGCGGGGTCGTCCAGGGCCCGGATGGCCCGGGTGGCCTCGTACCCGTCCATGACGGGCATCTGCACGTCCATTAAAATCAGCGCGTACTGGCCGGGGCTGGCCTTCTTCATGATCTCCACCGCCTCGGTGCCGTCCTCCGCCGTGTCTACGTTGAAGCCGCTCTCGGTCAGCAGCTCCTGGGCGATCTCCCGGTTGAGCTCGTTGTCCTCCACCAGCAGCAGGCGCAGCCCTTGCAGCTCCTCGATGGGGTCCGGGATGTGCACATCGGGTACCGGGGCCTCCCGGCCGTTCATAGCGTTGACCAGGGTGTCCCGCAGCTCGGAGACGAAGATGGGCTTGTTGCAGAAGGCGGTGACACCCGCCCTTCTGGCCTCCTCCTCGATGGCCGTCCAGTCGTAGGCCGTCAGGATAATGATGGGCACATGCTGGCCCACAATGGCCCGGATCTGCCGCACCACCTCCAGGCCGCTCAGGTCTGGCAGGGCCCAGTCGATGATATAGGCGTAGAACTCGTCCCCCATCTCCACGGCCTGCCTGGCCCGGAGGACGGCCTCCTTCCCGTGCATGGTCCACTCGGCCCGCATGCCGATTTGGGTCAGCATCTTGGTGACACTGTCGCAGGTAGAGAAGCTGTCGTCCACCACCAGGCCCCGCAGGCCGGACAGCTCCCGGACCACCGCCACCTCCTGGCGGTCCTTCTGGAGCCGGAACTGGAAGTTCAGGATGAACTCCGTCCCCGCCCCCTGCTTGGTCCGCATCTCGATGGTGCCGCCCATGGTGTCCACGATGCTCTTGGTGATGGCCATGCCCAGGCCGGTGCCCTGGATGCCGCTGACCGTGGAGGTCCGCTCCCGCTCGAAGGGCTCAAAGATGTGCCGGGCAAAGTCCTCGCTCATGCCGATGCCGGTGTCCTTGACCCGGATCTCGTAAGCGCCGTAGCCCGTGGGGGCGCCCGGCTTCTGCCGGATCATCATGGACACAGAGCCCCCGGCGGGGGTAAATTTGATGGCGTTGGAGAGGAGATTCAAAAGCACCTGGTTGATGTGCAGCTTGTCGCAGTAGATCTCCTCGTCGGTCACATCCAGGGTGTCCATGAAAAAGTTCAGCTGCTTGGACTGCATCTGGGTCTGGATGATGTTGCGCATATCCCGGAAGATGTCCGAGATGCTGCACGGCTTTTCCTCGATATTCAGCTTGCCGCTCTCGATGCGGCTCATATCCAACACGTCGTTGATGAGGCTCAGCAGATGGTTGCTGGAGGAGAGGATCTTGGCCAGGTACTCCTGCACCCGGGGTTTGTTGTCGATATTGGTCTCGGCTAGGGTGGTAAAGCCGATGATGGCGTTCATGGGCGTGCGGATATCGTGGCTCATATTGCTCAGGAAGGTGGTCTTGGCCCGCTCGGCAGCCTCCGCCTTCTTGAGCTTCTCCTCCAGCACGGCCCGCTCCACCGCCTGGGCCACGGTCTTCCGGGCGTTCTTGTGGATGATCACATAGTAGGCCGCCACGGCCACCGCCATCAGGGCCGCGATAAAGAAGCAGGCCTTCTGGATCTCAAACAGGCTGCTGAAGGCCTCCCTCTCCGGGACCGACACGGCGATCATCCAGCCGTTGATACCGGCGGGGGCATAGTACATATACTCCCAGCCGCCGCTGTTGGCTGTGCGGAAGATCACGTAGCCGCTGTCCTGGTCCAGGATGTTCTGGACGGACTCGTCCCAGCCGGCGTTGCCCTTGGTCTGCATCCCGGAGCCCGGCCCCGAGTAGTCCGCGATATTCCCCAGCTGCTCATGCCAGGTGTCCAGGATGAACTCCCCATTTTTGGAGTCGATGATATAGACCCTGCCGGCGCTGTTGTAGATATTGTCCACATTCAGGCTGCCCGGCAGCTCCTCCAGGCGGGTCACCCCGTAGAGCAGAGCCACGGTCTCCCCCTCCTGGACCACAGGCACAAAGTGCCGCAGGATGGGGCGGCCGGTGCTGGGTGCGATGACCCGGTCGGACACGTGCTCTCCCAGCGGCGCCTCCTGGGCAAAGGAGATGTTGTCGATATTGGAGACATCGGTCACCTGCCCGTCGGAGGTGATGACCGTCTCATCCGCGGTCAGAAGCCGGATATTCATCGTGTCCAGCAGCGGCGCCACATAGCGCATAGTGTCGATCACTGTCTGTTCATCGGACAGGTCCGAGGTGGAGATGACGTCGGCCGTGGCGTTGAGGATGCTGCTGTCCCGCTCCAGCTTGCCCCGGACCTCCTCCATCACGGTCTCCACGCCCTCCTCCATCCGCTCCAGACTGCGCCGGGTGATGATGGCGTCGATACGCATATACAGCAGGCCAAACAGCGCGGCCACGATGGCGATCAGCACCACCGTCGCCGTAACGCTCCGCTCTTTGATCACAGCTTTTCCCATACAGTTATTCCCTTTCACTGTTTTTGGTCTGCGATTTTAGAAATTCAGATAGAATTAAATTATTATAACCTATTTCTGGAAATTCTGCAAGACGGAAATATCAACTCTTGCGCATGTTCTGGCGCTGGGCCTTGTCCCGGCCCACGCCGCAGCCGGGGTTGGTCAGCAGGCAGTTGTGCCCGCAGCCGCCGCAATGGTCGTCCCTGCGGGTGATGAGGGCCAGCTCCAGGGGCTTGACCTGGAAAATGCCGCTCCGGCTGACGCACCAGCCCCGGGCCCGGAAGCGCTCCATCAGCTCTCCCATAAACAGGGGCCCCGACACCAGTACACAGTCCTGCCCCTGCTTTTCCAGCCGCTCGATCAGCCGCTCGGCCCGCTCCCGGGCCTGGCGACGGTCCTCCCGGCCGCTTTTTCCCTTAGCCTGGAGCTGGGCCATCCGCCGCCAGCGCTCCAGGGGAAGCTTCTGCGACCTGTCCTTATAGGGGCGCAGCGGGATCTCGTCCAGCAGGCTCTCCGGGACGATCTCTGTCTCTGGGAAGAGCAGCCCCGCCGTCTGGCGGACGTAGAGCTCCGTCCCGCAGAAGATCTCCCGTCCCGCCGCCTGGAGCGGCTTGTGCGAGATTGCCCGGACAGGGCTCTCCGCCGCCGCCCGGCAGGCCGCGGCAAAGCCCTCGGATGTGTAGGCTCCCTCCCAGGCGAAGTCCGGTTCCCCGGCGGCAATGAGCATGATCTTCATAGGCGCTGCCCTCCTGTGCCGGCTCTCCCGGCATGAGAAAACGCCCCCGCAAAGCTTGCGGGGTCATTTTCAGTCATTTTTCAACAATTCTATTATATGTGCTTTCCGCTGGTCTGTCAATGAAAAAGCCCGGCAGCGGACTGCCGGGCTTACGAATATATTCTTTTACAGCTCTTCCACCGTGTTGATGTCCTCCAGCGCGGCGATCAGGTTGACGATCCGCCGCGTCTGCTCCGGGCTGCTGCTCTGCAGGCTCAGCACCGCGCAGTAGCGGTGGGGCAGGTCCCCGTCCCGTGGGATGCGGTTGATCTCCAGGCCGCCCATCTGGGCCCCGTTGTCCTTGATGACCTGGACGATGGACTCGATGCAGGCCGAGTGCCAGTACTCGATATACAGGTTCGTGTCCCGCTTCAAGCGGCTGTAGCGGTACTCGATCTTCACCAGCAGCAGCTCCGCCAGCAGCACCATGGCCGTGGCGAAGATGGCGCACTCGATATAGCCCGCGCCGCAGACCAGGCCGATGATGGCCGCCGTCCAAAGCCCGGCGGCGGTGGTCAGGCCCCGGACCCGCTGCCGGCGGGTGACCATGATGGTGCCCGCGCCGATGAAGCCGATGCCGGCGATGACCTGGGCCCCCAGACGGGAGATATCCGTATAGAGTTCCATCACCTGATAAAGATACAGGTTCGTGAGCATGGCGATGGCCGCGCCCAGGCAAATGAGGATATGGGTCCGAAAGCCTGCCGGCCGGCGCTTGAACTCCCGCTCGATGCCGATCACGCCGCCGCAGAGCACGGCGCAGACCAGGCGCACCGTGACGGCTAGGAGGGACATATCCCGGGCAAAATCAAAAATACTCAGCATGGCCGCCCCTCCTTACACTTCTTCGATGGAGACGATGCCGTCCACCGCCCCCAGCCTTGCCAGCACCTCGGTATGGTGCTCCTTGCGGGGCAGGCGGATGAGAAACAGGCCGGAGATCTGGGCGGTCACGTTGTTCTTCGTCTCCCGGCTGATCTCCACATCGTAGATGGTGTAGTCCGCCGCTTTCATCCTGCCCACGATCTCGCTGACGTTCTCGATGCTGTCCATCTCCACATAGATGTTCATGTTCCGGGCGTTGGACATGACCGAGCGCTCGATGGCGGGCAGCAGCTTGATGCACAGCAGCATCAGCACAAAGCTCACCAGCACGCACTCATAGAAGCCCGCCCCTACGGCGATGCCGATACAGGCGGAGGCCCAGAGGCCGGAGGCGGTGGTCAGGCCCTTCACCTCGTGCCGGGCGGTGACCAGGATGGTGCCCGTGCCGATAAAGCCGATGCCGCTGATCACCCGGGCTCCTAAACGCACAACATCCGTTTTTCTGCCCACCACATTATAGGAATCTACCCAGAAGGTGGAAAGCATCAGATCCAGATACTGGCTGAGGATCATGGTGATCGCCGCGCCCATAGCCACCAGCATATAGGTGCGAAAGCCGGCTGCCCGGCCTTTCCGCTCCCGGTCCAGGCCGATGACGCCGCCCACCAGCATTGCCAGCAGGATGCGCAGCATCATGGACGCCATATTCAGTTCCCGCATAGTCTCTAACACAGCGTCTGATTCTCCCCGTGAAACAGCCAAAGCGCCCCCGGTTTCGGCGCTTTGGCTGAATTATTTGACTTAGCTAATAATTATAGCACGGGTTTTTGCTTTTTCAATTGGCAAAATAACCCATTTTACTTCCGGAATTTTAGACAAGTTGCCCCTCCGCCCCCGGGAAGAGCCGCTCCAGCAGCCCCGGCAGCTCGGACAGGGCTTTGATCTCATAGTTGGGCACGATGTCCGGCCGGGGGGCCCGGCCCCGGGAGTTGAACCAGCAGGTCCGGATGCCGGCGTTGAGGCCGCCCCGGATATCGGAGGTCAGGCTGTCCCCCACGATGAGGGCCCGCTCCGGGTCAAAGTCCTCCATCCGGGCAAAGCAGCCCTCGAAAAAGGCCCGGCTGGGCTTGTCAAAGCCGATCTCCTCGGAGATGAAGATCCCGTCAAAGTACCGGGCGATGCCCGCGCTGCCGATGCGCCCGGCCTGGACGGAAGCGGTTCCGTTGGAGACGATGTACAGGGCGTACTTCCCGTAGAGGGCCTCCAGCAGCTCCGGCGCGCCGGGCATGAAATAGTGCCCCACGGCCAGGTTCCCCTCGTAGATATCCCGGGCCCGGGCACCGGAGCGGACCAGGCCCAGCTCCTCAAAGAGGAGGTCGAAGCGGCGGGTCAGCACCGTGTCCCGGTCGATGACGCCCTCCTCCAGCAGCTCCCACTGGCGGGCGTTGATCTCGCTGTAGCGGCACAGGGTCTCCGGCCTCGGCTCGATCTCCAGGCTCACCAGCGTCTTGGCCAGGGCGGCGGCCTCCGCCTTGTGGAAATCCAGCAGCGTGTCGTCCACGTCCAGCAGGACGGACGCTCTCTTCTTTGTCTCTTTTTCCATGGCCCTCCCCTATTTCAATAGCTTCAGCGCCTCGGCGATCTCTTCAAACCTCATCCCCCGGGATGCCTTTACCAGCACCGCGTCCCCGGCCCGGATGAGCCCCGGCAGGGCGGCTGTCAGCTCCTCCCGGCTCTCAAAATGCCGTCCGGCGGCCCCGGCGCCCCGGGCCGTCTCTCGGGACAGCTCCCCGCAGCAGAGCACCAGGTCCATCCCCAGGGCGGCGGCCCTCCGGCCCAGGTCATAGTGCATCTGCCCGGCCTCCGGGCCCATCTCCAGCATATCCCCCAGGATGCAGACCTTCCGGCCCGGCAGATCGGTCAGGGAGGCCAGGGAGCTTGCCATGGAGTCGGGATTGGCGTTGTAGCTGTCGTCCACCAGAGTGAGAAAGCCCGTGTCAGTTACCAGGCCCCGGCGGCCTACCGTCTCATAGGCGGCCACGCCCCGGGCGATCTCCTCGTCCGTCAGGCCCAGGACCAGGCCCGCGGCGGCCCCGCCTAAAGCGGCGTAGACCATGTGCCGCCCGAAGGCGGGGATATGTATGGGGATCCGGCGTCCCTCCCAGACCAGCTCGCAGTCCGTCTCCCAGTGGGGCGTGACGCGGATGTTCTCCGCCCGCAGTTCGCAGTCCGGCCCCAGGCCGAAGCGCAGGAGCCTCTGCCGGCAGCGGAGCTCCTTCAGCAGGGCGTCGTCCCCGTTGACCAGCACCGGAGCGTCCGGGGCCATATGGTCCAGCATCTCGGTCTTGGCCTTCAGCACACCCAGCAGGTCGTGGAGGAATTCCAGGTGGGCGTGGCCGATGACGGTGAAGAGGGCCAGGTCGGGCTTTGCCATCTGGGCCAGGCGGCTCATCTCCCCAAAGCCGGAGATGCCCATCTCCACCACCGCCGCCTGATGCTCCGGCCCGATGCGGGACAGGGTCATGGGGACTCCCAACTGGTTGTTCAGGTTCCCCTCCGTCTTTAAAACGGAAAAGCGGCTGCCCAGAACGGCGGCGCACATCTCCTTGGCGGAGGTCTTGCCCACGCTGCCGGTGATGCCCAGGACGGGGATCCGGATGCTCCGCCGGTAGTCCCGGAAGATAGCCTCCAAGGCCTCCTGCACATCGTCCACCAGGATCACCGGGCCAGCCACATTCTCCGGCAGGCGCCGGGCCAGGCAGCAGGCCGCGCCCTTCTGAAAGGCGGCGGCCATATAGTCGTGCCCGTCCACCCGCTCGCCCTCGTAGGCGGCAAACAGGTCCCCGGGCCGCACCTGGCGGCTGTCGATCACCAGCCGGGAGAGGGCCGTCTCCGGCTCTGCCGTTTGCAGCAGTTTTCCCCCGCAGGCGGCCGCCGCCCGGCCGATCGTCATGTCAAACATTCCTTGCACCACTTTTCCTTCTTAGTTCCGCTTTCAGTGCCATGCTTGCGGCTATTGTAGCATATCTCTCCAGACTATGCAAAGGGTTTTGTCTGGGTGCAAAGAGGATGTTTGATTATGTAAATTATTTTATGTCAACTTCTTTCCGCCATATACAGGCTCAGGCGGCTCTGGATCTGCTGGGCGGCCTCCTCGGCGGTGCTCTGGCCGTCCAGGAAGGCCTGCACGGTTGTGGTGATCGCGGTGATCACCGCCTCGTCGGTCACCACCATGCCCTTGCTGTTGGCCACCAGCTGCCGCAGGGCCTCCGCGTCGGCCTCGTTGAAGCTGTCATACTCCAGGCCTGGGTCCCTTTCCCGGGCCAGCTCATTGGCCAGGGCCTTTTCAAAGGCCTCCCTGCTCAGGGGGATACCGGTGGAGATATAGGGTTCCTCCTCCCCCTGCATGAAGGTGCGCATAAAGCGCCAGGCCCCGTCCCGGTTATGCCCGGAGGCCAGGATGCCCAGGCTGGCGTTTTTCCCGGTGCTTTCATAGGCCTCTTCGGACCCCAGGCGCTTGAAATAGCTGCCCGTCCCCCGGGAATCTGGGAAGCCCGGCAGGGCGTAGTCTCCGCGCAGACTGGCGCGCATCCCATAGCCCAGTTCTCCGCACAGATCCCGCGGGAAGAGGAGCAGCGCCTTCATGCTGTTCTTCTCTTGGGAGGGGAACCACTTCAGCAGATCCAGCCAGGAGGCAAAGACCGGGCTGTCAAAGTCGCAGGTCATGCTCTCCCAGTCCATGAACTCCGCCGTGGCCGCCCAGGCAAAGGCCTTAAGCGCCCCCTGCTCCCACATGGACTCCGTCTCCCGGGCGGGCAGATCCAGCTGCCGGTTGGATACGATCAGATCCGCCATCTCCTCCGCCGTCCAGCCCTGCCCGTTGGTTAGGCTCTGGGGCACGGCCAGGGACAGCATGGTCACCTTGTCGGCAAATTCATAGAGTCCGCCCTTTTTCAGCAGCGCGTTGAAGGGGGCGGTCAGAAAGTTCTCCCGGCTCACCGTCCCGTCCGCGTCGATATAGGGCAGCAGGTCCACCAGCAGCTGGGCGTCCACCGCCCCGGAGGGCAGGCGGCTGGTGTCGATCAGGTCCGCCCCGCCGCCGGTCCCCAGCTCGATGAGCAGCCGGGTCTTGTCCGCCTCGTCGGTATAGACTCGGGTGTCCAGCTCCACCCGGTACTCCGGGTCCGTGTTGTTAAAGCGGACAATGGCGTCCATGACGGAATCCGGGCAGGAGGTCCAGTTGCGGTAGCCCTGGGAATCGTCCGCCTGCCGGAAGGCGATCATGGTCATGGTCTTCTTCACCGGCACCTGGCCCCGGCTGATCCTGATAAGCTTGTCGGTGAAGTGGTAGATGTCCCCCTGGGAGTTTTCCAGGCCGTTAAGGCCGTGCATGTTCCGGTAGCTGAGGGCCACGTCCAGCCAGTTGAACAGGACCGTCTTCTCCCCGGTGGCCGGGTCAAAGCGGGAAAAATCCTCATGGTCCACCAGCAGGAAGTTCCCCAGGCAGCTGGCATACACCGGCTGATCCGTCAGCTCCGGCACGGGCGTGCCGGTCTGGAGGGTCTCCCGGTCCAGCGGAGCCGGGCCGCCATAGCCGTCCAGATACAGCTGGTCCCCGATCCAGTAGTGGGATCCCATCCCCAGAATGGAGAACGCCGGCCGGTCCACCAGGTTCCCCTGGGCGTCCAGGAGCCAGGCTGTGTCCCCGTCGTTGCCCAGGAGCACCCGCTCCCCGTCCAGGCCGATCATGGCCACGAAATAACCGTCCTTGCCCTCCTGCCAGAAGTCCAGCTTCCGGCAGTTCTGTTCGCCGGTGGCCCGGTCCACATGGGTCAGATAATAGGCGGGCCGCCGGGTGTAATAGGCGCCGCTTCGCATCTCCTCGTCGGTATAGCCCTCCCGGAGCAGGGCCCAGACGGCCCCCTCGGTGACCTCCAGCTCGTCAATGCCGGGGACATGGGCGTCGGCCGTGTCCAGGTCCGTCCGGGACCACTGGCCGGAGAGGGTGTCATAGGCGGCTACGGCCAGGCCGCCGTCCACGGTCTCCGCCTCCAGATAGACCGTATCCCCCAGAGTGTCCCAGCCCGAGAGGCTGGCGGCCCAGTCCGGGCTCTCGATCTCCGTGCTGATCCAGCCCTCCACCGTCTCTGTGGCGGCCTGGGGCTCCGGGATGACCACCGCCGGGGCCTTGTCCCCGCCGCTCTCCGCAGGGCTCTCCCCGGCCTCCCCCTTCTCCCCGCAGGCGCAGAGAGACAGGGCCAGAGAGAGGACAAGAAGCAGGCAAAAGATCCTTTTCATCGCAATTCCTCCTGTTCCGGAAAACATATGGACAGCTTTACTGTACCGCCGCGCTGTATCGGTCCGGCATATTTTTGATGAACAAATTGTAAATTCCTATGAACGAACTGTGAATGTTTTTCTGATTGCAAGGTTTCATTCTGTGTGCTATAATATTTTTGTTTGGCAAATTCCATAGAAAAGGACTGACACAATGAACTACGTAGTGGTGGATTTAGAGTGGAACCAGGCGATGAGCTCCAAATCTTCCGTTTTCAATAAGCTGCCCATCCATCTGCGGGGCGAGATCATCGAGATCGGCGCCGTGAAGCTGACCGAGGACATGCGCCCCGGCGAGGAGTTCACGGTCGACGTAAAGCCCGTGTACTTCCGGCGCATGCACTACAAGGTGAAGAAGATCACCGGCTTTGATAAGGAGCGCCTGGCCCACGGCGTCTCCTTTGCCGACGCTATGGAGCAGTTCCGCGCCTGGTGCGGGGAGGATGTGACCTTCATCACCTGGGGCTGTGACGACCAGGGGATCATGGAGCAGAACATCATCATCCACGACCTGGACTGGGACTGGATCTCCGGCTGGATCAACCTCCAGCTGATCTACAACCTCCAGACCGGCGGGGACAAGAACCAGAAATCCCTGGCCAGCGCCATGGAGCACTTCGAGATCGAGCAGACCCGGGTCGCCCACGACGCTTTGGGCGACGCCTACAACACCGCCCTTGTCTGCTCCAGGCTGGACATGAAGGAGGGCCTGCGGCTCTACCCGGAGGCGGCGCAGATCCTGGCCTCCCGGATGCCCGGCAAGCACAAGGAACCCAGCGAGAACAGCGGGCCCGACGCTCTGGCGCACGAGAGCTTCGAGGGCTTCGAGAGCAAGGCGGCCGCTTTTGCCGACCCCCGCGTCGCCGGTCTCCGCTGCCCTGTCTGCGGCGAGGAGCTGGAGGGCGTCAAGTGGATCAACCAGGGCGACCAGCGCTATATGAACCTCTTCCGCTGCCCGGAGCACGGCCTTTTCCTGGTGCGCGCCCGCTTCAGGAAGGACAAGGACAGCAATACCTGGACCGCCAACAAGCTGGTCTATGAGGCGGACGAGGCCATGCAGGACTTCTACAAGACCAAGGCCACCCAGTCCCGCCGCCGGGCCCGGGGGCACTCCCACCGGAAGAACCGCCCGGCCAAATAAAAAGTGTCCAAGGAGATATCTTCATGTGGAAGGTATTTCTTTTTGGGCTGTCATGTACCAGAGGAAAGTACACCACCGCGAAGCTAAATCAAATCGTTTTTCGCGGCGGCGTGTACGTCGCGAAAAACTCTTCTCAGCCCGCAAACGTGCGCGAAATCCGGCACTGCCGGGTTTCGCCGTGCGCTGCAGCGGGCTGCAAAAGTTGTCAAAAAAGGCTTTGCCTTTTTTGACAGGGAAAGGACATACTTCATCTGGAGGTATGTCCTTTTTGCTGTAACAATTGCCGGACATTTGTCCGCTACAATGGAGAAAAAGGAGGCGCGGAGATGAAAAGCATCCTGCTGGTAGAGGACGACGCTCTGCTCAACAAGACCCTGAGCTACAACCTGGCCTCGGAGGGCTATGCGGTTCGCCAAGCTTTAAACGCCCGCACGGCACTCAAGGAGCTGGAGGGCGGGGACTTTGACCTGGTGCTGCTGGACGTGAATCTGCCCGACGGCAGCGGCTGGGAGCTCTGCCAGCAGATCCAGGCCCGGCCGGACAAGCCCCCGGTGCTCTTTCTCACCGCCAACGACCGGGAGAGCGACCAGCTCCGGGGCTACGAGCTGGGGGCGCTGGACTACGTGACCAAGCCCTTCTCCACGGCGGCCCTGCTGCTGAAGATCGCCGCCCTGTTCCGGCTGCTGGAGCGCCGGGACGGGCCCGGGGAGCTCTTTGACGACGGGCACCTGTTCCTGGACTTTGACGGCCAGCGGGCCAGCCTGGAGGGGCGGCCCCTGTCCCTGTCGGCTCTGGAATTTAGGCTGCTGCGGCTGCTCTGGACCCATCCCCGGCAGGTGCTCACCCGGGGCCAGCTGCTGGAAAAGCTCTGGGACGCCCGGGGCAGCTTTGTGGACGAGCACACCCTGACCACCACCGTCAGCCGGGTACGGACCAAGATCGAGGCCGGCGGCGGGCGCTATATCAAGACGGTCTACGGCATGGGCTACCAGTGGACGGGAAGCGAGAAGACATGAGGGAGAAGGAACTGTCCGTCAAAGCGCTCTGCGGCCTAATCTTTGCCGGGGCCTTTCTGTCCATGGCCCTGCTGAGCGCCCTGGCCTATCTCACGACCGGCGCTCTGGAGCTGCTGCTCTTTGGAGGGCTGCTGACCCTCTGCGCCCTGCTGTGGCTTATCGTACTCACCGCGGCTTTCGGCCGCCGTTTGCAGCGCTTCACGGACCGGCTCTGTGCCCGGCTGGACCGGATGCTGGCCGGGGAGGCGGCGGAGCCCCCCGCTGACGCGGACACGCTCCTGGACCGGGTCAGCCAGAGGCTTCTCCGGCTCTGGGGCGTCCTGCGGGAGGACAGCCGCCGTGCGGAGGCACAGCGGCAGGAGCTCCAGGAACTGGTGTCTGACCTGTCCCACCAGGTGAAGACGCCCCTGAGCAACCTGCGCATGCTGACGGACACGCTGCTGGAAAAGCCCCTGCCGGAGGCAGAGCGGGCAGACTTCCTCCGCGCTCTCCGGCAGGAGACGGAGAAGCTGAGCTTCCTGCTGGAGGCCCTGGTGAAGACCTCCCGGCTGGAGAGCGGGCTCATCCAGCTGCAAAAGCGGGACGCGCCCCTCTACGACACTCTGGCCCAGGCCCTGGGCGGGATCGTCTGCGCTGCGGAGAAGAAGGGTCTCGCCGTGTCGGTACGGTGCCCGGAGGACATCCGCCTGCCTCACGACGCCAAATGGACGTCGGAGGCCCTGCTGAACCTGCTGGACAACGCGGTGAAGTACACCCCCGCCGGCGGGCGCATCGAGGTGACGGCGGAGGCCTGGGAGGCCTCGGTCCGGGTGAGCGTGGCCGACACGGGCCGGGGCATCCCGCCGGAAGAACAGACAGCCATCTTCCGCCGCTTCTACCGGGAGGAGGCGGTGCATGGGGAGCCCGGCGTGGGCATCGGCCTGTACCTGGCTCGGGAGATCGTCGCCCGGCAGGGCGGCTTCATCACGGTCAAGTCCCGGCCCGGCGAGGGCTCCGTCTTTACCGTCTCCCTGCCGAAGTTTTAAATTCTCTCGTATTCCGGACCTTTCCGGGCGGATTTTTCCGCCGCCGGGACGATCCTGGGACCTTTCCCTTTTACAATAGGCCCATCTCTTGAGAGGAGGTCGGACTATGACCATTTTGCAGACCATCGATCTGAAAAAGTATTACGGCGTCAAGCCAAACATCACCAAAGCCCTGGACGGGGTCAGCCTCTCGGTGGAGGAGGGGGAATTTGTGGCTGTCGTGGGCTCCTCCGGCTCCGGCAAGTCCACCCTGCTGCACATGATGGGCGGCCTGGACCGGCCCAGCTCCGGCCAGGTGCTGGTCCGGGGCCAGGATCTGGCCGGGAAGACGCCGGACGAGCTGACCGTCTTCCGCCGCCGGAACATCGGCTTCGTGTTCCAGAGCTACAACTTAGTGCCTGTCCTGAACGTGTACGAGAATATCGTTCTGCCCGTAGAGCTGGACGGGGACAAGGTGGACCGGGACTACCTGGACACGGTGCTGTCCACCCTGGGCCTCACGGAGAAGCTGCGCAGCATGCCCAGCCAGCTCTCCGGCGGTCAGCAGCAGCGGGCGGCCATCGCCCGGGCGCTGATCTCCAAGCCCGCCGTGGTCCTGGCGGACGAGCCCACCGGGAACCTGGACAGCCGCAGCAGCGCGGACGTGCTCAGCCTGTTGAAGCTCTCCGCCCAGCGCTTTGACCAGACGGTGGTCATGATCACCCACAACGAGTCCCTCGCCCAGACGGCGGACCGGATCGTCCGCATCGAGGACGGGAAGCTGGTGGGAGGCGCACTATGACCTGGCCCTTTGAAAACGACACCTCCGCCGCCGTGAAGAACCTGGCCCGGCGGAGCCTGAAGGCCCGGAAAAACACCGTGGCCATCCTGGCGATCCTGCTCTCTGCCCTGCTGTTCACGGGCCTCTTCACCGTGGTCACGGACCTGGTGTCCGCCATTGAGCAGAACGACATGCGCTATATGGGCGGCCGCGCCCACGCGGGGCTGAAGCGGGTCACTCTGGAGGAATATGAGGAGCTGGCCGGCGACGGGCGCTGGGCGGGCAGCGGCTACTCCGTCTTTATCGGGCAGGCCGCGGGCGGCGCCTTTGCCAAGCTGAAAACCGAGGTCCGCTGGGCGGACGACTATTACGCCGAGACCGTCTTCTGTCTGCCCACCGAGGGGCGCATGCCGGAGGCGGAGGACGAGCTTGCCGCCAGCCGCCTGGTGCTGAAGGCCCTGGGCGTATCCGATCAACTGGGAACGGCAGTCCCCCTCAGCTTTGAGACGGACACAGAGACCGTCACCGGGGCCTTCACTCTCTGCGGCGTCTGGGACGGGGACCCGGCGGCGGGGGCCCAGATGCTCTGGCTCTACGGAGCTATGCGGACAAGATCGCCCCGGTGCGTCACGGCAGCTCCGCCGGAGCGCCCGAGGGCGAATACAGCGGCTACGTCTATGCCAGCTTTATGCTGCCCAGCTCCTGGCAGCTGGAGGACCGGGCCTATCAGATCTTCTGCGACCACGGCCTGGGCGACGAATTTCATTTCAACGCCGCCTACTCCATGTCCAGCTTCACGCTGGCGGACGCGCTCCCCGTGCTGGCCCTGGCGCTGCTGGTGCTGGCGGCGGGCTATCTGCTGATTTACAACATCTTCTATATCTCCATCGTGCAGGACATCCATTTTTACGGCCAGCTGAAGACCATCGGGGCAAGCTCGAAACAGCTGAGGAAGCTGATCTATAGAAAGGCCCTGCGGCTGTCCGCCGTCGGCATCCCCCTGGGCCTGGCCCTGGGCTGGGCCCTCGGCACGGCCCTGTCCCCGGCCATTCTGGGGAACATGGCCATCTCCAAAAGCATCTCCGTCCACAGCGCGCACCCGCTCATTTTCCTGGCCGGGGCGGCGTTTACCCTGCTGACGGTGTTCATCAGCTGCCGCAAGCCCGCCAAGATGGCGGGGCGGGTCTCCCCCATGGAGGCCCTGCGCTACAACGAGGCCGCCCTCTCTAAAGTCAAGGAGCGTCGCTCCGGGGCCGTCAGCCCCGCCCGCCTGGCCCGGCAGAACCTGGGCCGGGGCAGAAAGAAGCTGGCGGTGGTGGCGCTGAGCCTGGCCTTGAGCCTGGTGATCCTCAACAGCGTGGCTGTCTTTGCCGGGGGCTTTGACTTTGAAAGCTTCATCTCCGACTTTCTGGTCACCGATTTCGCCGTGGGGGACGCGGGCATCATCAACAGCATGACCCGGAACACCCGGCGCTCCGCCGTGGATGACAGCCTGCGGGGGAGCATCGCCGCCCTGGAGGGCATGGAGGGCATGGGCAGCGTGTACTGCTGCTTTGCCGATCAGCCCATCACCGACGAGCTGGCCGCCATCATCCGGGACGCGGGGCAATATGAGGAAGTGGCCCAGTCGCGCATGTATCAGCACGCCGTTGGTCAGATAGACGGGACGATCGACACCCGCGGCAATATGATCTACGCTGTCTACGGTCTGGACGATTACGCCGCTCAGAAGCTCACGGCCCTGGAGGGGGAGCTGGACTGGGACAAGTGGCGGGCCGGAGAGGGTGTGTTCATCACCCCCGCCGCTCTCTGGGGCGGGAAATACTGCCTCTACCATCCCGGCGACACCATGAGCGTGGACCTGACGGAGCTTGTGGACGGCTATGCGTATAACTACTGGGACGAGTCAGCGCCACGCACGGTCAAGACCTATGAGGTGCTGGCGGTGGTGGATCTGCCCGGCGCTTTTTACAGCGGCAGCAACATGGGCAGCGGTACGCTGGTCATTCTTCCGGAGGCGGAGTACCTGCAATACGTGAACGAGGAGTTCCGGCTGCCCATGCTGACCGTCTTTGACGTGGACGACGAGCACATGGCCCAGGCGGAGGCCTTCGTGAAAAACTACACGGAGAACGTGGACCCCACCCTGGACTACCGCTCCCTGCCGTCTATCCGGGAGGAATACCGGGGTTTTCTCCGGATGTTCACTCTGGTGGGCGGGGCCCTCTGCGCCCTGCTGGCCCTCATTGGCATTTTGAACTTCATCAACTCCATGACCACCTCAGTCCTGACCCGGCAGAGGGAGCTTGCCATGCTCCGGGCCGTAGGCATGACGGCGGGGCAACTGAAGAGGATGCTCATCTTCGAGGGCCTGGGCATCGCGGGGATCGGGCTCGCCCTGGCGCTGGCTCTGGCCGCCGTCATGGACCTCACGGTCCTGCGGGCCATCACAGCGGAGATGGCCGCCTTCACCATCCGCTTCAGCCTGACGCCGGTGCTGCTGGCCGCCCCTCCCCTGCTGGCCCTGACGGCCCTCGTGCCCTGGCTCTGCTGCTGCCGCCTGGAGCGGCAGCCCCTTGTGGAGCGCCTGCGGGCCCAGGATTAAACCGGACCACAAAAAACGGAACTGCCCATAGACAGTTCCGTTTTTTGCGTCTATTCTTTATTCCTTCAGCGCCTCTATGAGCCCCGGCAGGGCCAGCTCGAACTTCACACCGTACCAGTGCTCCTCGTCGTCCAGGGTCTGCCCGATGGAGGCCACCGTGAAGTCCGCGGCGATCTTCGCCGCCTCGAAGAGCTCCCGGCCCTGGAGCCAGGCCCCCACGAAGGCGGAGGCGTACACGTCTCCGGTGCCGTGGAACATCCGGGGGATGCGCGGGTGCCGGTACAGGCGGCTCTCCCCCTCTTTGCAGGCCACCACGCCGGTGCTGCCCGGCTCATAGCTCACGCCTGTCAGGATGACGCTCCTGGCCCCCAGGTCCAGCAGGGCAGAGAGCAGATCTTGGATATAGTCCTCCCCGTAGTCCTCCCGGTAGGGCAGGCCCGTCATCAGGCAGGCCTCGGTGATGTTGGGCAGGATCACGTCCGCCCCGGCGCAGAGCCCGGCGATGGCGGCGGCGTAGGCCCCGTCCAGCCCGGCGTAGAGGACGCCGTTGTCCCCCATGGCAGGGTCCACCACGATCTTTCCGCCGGGGCGCAAAAGAGTCTCGCAGATCTGCCGCACGTAGGCGGCCTGCTTCCGGCTGCCCAGATACCCGGCGTACACCGCGTCAAAGCTCACGCCCTGGCTCTGCCAGTGCCGGCAGATGGCGGGGATATCCTCCGTCAGGTCCCGGAAGGTGTAGCCGGAGAAGCTGCCGCCGGTGTGGGTGGAGAGGACAGCGGAGGGGATGATGCAGGTCTCGTGCCCGCAGGCCGACAGGACCGGCAGGGCAACCGTCAGGGAGCACTGGCCCAGGCAGGACACGTCCTGCACCGTCAAAATACGCTTATAGGCCATGGTCTCCCTCCCCTGCCGTCTTTTTCTCCCATGATAGCCGTCCGGCCGCCGCTTGTCAAGCCGTTTGCCGGTCCCGGCCCCGGCCGGGCGGGAATTTTCCCCGCGATCTCCGCAATTTGCGAAGAAAAAAGTCTTGAAATGTCCAACATCCTGTGCTATAATTTTTCCCGCTGAAAAACTGAAACGGAAAGGAATTTGCATATATGTCTGTTCTGACCATTATCCTCACCATCCTCCAGGTGCTCTCCGGCATCGCCGTCACTGTCGTCGTGCTGGCCCAGAGCGGCAAGAGCGCGGGCCTGTCCGGCGCCATCGCCGGCGGCGCGGACACCTTTATGTCCAAAGGCAAGGCCAAGACCCTGGACGCGAAGTTGGCTAAGGCCACCAAGTGGTTTGCCCTGGCTTTCGCCCTGCTGACCCTGGTCCTGAATCTGCTTTGAGTGCTCTGCCCGCCTGATCGGGTATAGTCAAAGCCGCCGTGGGAGGATGTTCCGCGGCGGCTTTTTCTGTAGTGAGGTGAAAACAAATCATGGAACTGAAAATTGCCCTGTGCGACGATGAGCCGGCCGACCGGCAGTATATCGCCGAACTGACGGAGCGCTGGGCCCGGCAGGCGGGCCACCAGGCCCGGATCGCCTGCTTCCCCTCCGCCGAGAGCTTTCTCTTCGACTATGAGGACCGGAGCGGCTACGACCTTCTGCTGCTGGATATTGAGCTGGGCGGCATGGACGGGGTGAGTTTGGCCAAGGAGCTGCGGCGGAAGAACGAGACGGTCCAGCTGGTGTTCATCACCGGCTACTCTGACTACATCGCCGAGGGCTACGAGGTGGAGGCGCTGCACTATCTGATGAAACCGGTGCAGCCGGACAAGCTCTTCTCCGTGCTGGACCGGGCGGTGGAAAAGCTCCGGGCCAACGAGAAGCTCCTGGTCCTGGAGCGCGGCGGCGAGACCGTCCGCATACCCCTTTATCAAATTCGCTGGGCCGCCGTGTCCGGCAACTACGTCACCGTCTACGGCAAGGAGCCCCACACCGCCAAGATGCCCTTGGGCGAGCTGGAAAAGCAGCTGGACGGGCGCTTTTACCGGGTGGGCCGCTCCTCCATCGTGAACCTGTACTGGATCAGCCGGGTGACGAAGACGGAGATTCTTCTGACGGATGGAGCCTCCGTTCCCCTGCCCCGGGGCGCCTACGAGGGCGTCAACCGGGCCATTATCTCTATGAGGTGAGGCTATGGGATTATTTGAACGGCGCATCGACAGGCGCGTCGCCGCCTACCAGCGGGAGCTCATCGAGACCCACTACCGGGAGGTGGACAACATGTACCGGCAGATGCGCGGCTGGCGGCACGACTACCGGAACCACATCCAGACCATGAAGGCCTACGCCGCCTCGGGGGACTGGGAGGCCGTCCGGCGCTATCTGGACCTGCTGGACGAGGACCTGACCACGGTGGACACCGTCATCAAGACCGGAAACCCCATGACCGACGCCATTTTGAACTCCAAGATCTCTCTGGCGCGGGCCCGGGGCATCTCCGTCACGGCGGACGCCCACATCCCGGTGAAGCTGAAAATTTCGGAGATCGACCTGTGCTGCATCCTGGGCAACCTCTTTGATAACGCCATCGAGGCCTGCGCGGCCCTGCCGGAGGGGCAGCGGGTGATCCGGGTGTATATGGACATGAAGGGTCAGCAGCTCTACATCTCCTTCACCAATCTCACCGCCGGGAAGAAGCTCAAGAAGGAGGGCAGGCTGTTCCGCTCCACCAAGGGCGAGGGCCACGGCCTGGGTCTGGTGCGCATCGACGCCATTGTGGAGCGCCTGGGCGGCTACCTGTCCCGCAACAGCGAGGACGGGGCCTTTACCACGGAAATACTGCTTCCGCAGGCGTGAGAGCTACCGTTCGTCCCCAAAAAAGTACGATTCGTCCCCAGGATCCTCCGGGGACGAATTTTTGTGATAGGTTATGCTCACGAGGTGAGAACCAATGAAAGAAAAAACGAGGCCCAAATACAGTCTGTTCCGGTGCCTGGGCTACATGCTGTCCGTGGCCTGGCAGACCCGGAAGCGGGTGCCGCTGATGTGTCTGGCTCTGGCGGCCCTGCGTACGGCCCAGAGCCTGGCGGAGCTCTATATCGCCCCGACGATCCTCCGGCAGGTGGAGACCGCCGCGCCCCTGGGGAAGCTTCTGGGGGCGGTGGTTTTTTTCACCCTGGCGCTGATGGCGCTGTCCGCGGCTGTCAGCTATGTGGACGACAATACTTTCTACAGCCGCATTGACGTGCGCTGCCGCATCGTCATGGACATGAGCGACAAGGGTGGCGCCACCTCCTATGCCAACACGCTGGACCCGGCGTTCCTCACCCTGCGGGAAAAGGCGTACGACGCCGCTGACGGCAACAGCGAAGCAACGGAGCACATCTGGACCACGCTGACGGACCTGACGAACGACCTCATGGGCTTCGCGGTCTATCTGCTTCTGCTGTGGGACCTGGACGGGCGGCTGCTGGCGGTGGTGACGGCCACCACGGCGCTGGGCTTTTTTGTTACCCTGCGCGTACAGCGCTGGGACTACGCCCACGACGAGCAGCTGGCAGGCTATCGGAAAAGGATGGAATACGTGCGTGGGCGGGCGGACAGCGTCCAGACGGCCAAGGATATCCGCGTGTTCGGTCTGCGCCCCTGGCTGGATCAGGTGCAGGAGCGGGTGATGCAGGCTTACTGGGCGTTTATCCTCCGGCGGGGAAAGGTGCTGTTTCTGGGCAACCTGGCGGACGCGCTGCTCACCGTGGCGCGAAACGGCCTGGCCTACTTTTTCCTCATCCGCATGGCCCTGGCTGGGGAGCTGTCTGCCTCCCGGTTCCTGCTGTACTTCACGGCGGTCACCGGCTTCACCGCCTGGGTCAGCGGCATACTGGAAAAGTGCGCCGACATGCACAGGGAGTGCCTGGACATCTCCCGGGTGCGGGAGTATCTGGACTGGCCGGAGCCGTTCCGATTTGAGGACGGCGCGCCCATCCCGGACCTGTCCGGGGGCTGTGAGCTGAGATTGGATCACGTCTCCTACCGCTACCCCGGCGCGGAAGAGGACACCATCAAGGGCATCGACCTCACTATCCGCCCCGGCGAGAAGCTGGCCGTCGTAGGGCTCAACGGCGCGGGCAAGACCACGCTGGTGAAGCTGCTGTGCGGCTTCCTGGATCCTACCGAGGGCCGGGTGCTCTTTAACGGCGTGGACGTGCGGGGGCTGGACCGCCGGGAATACTATGCTCTCTTCTCCGCAGTGTTTCAGGAGTTTTCCGTCATGGACGTGACGGTGGCGGAGAATGTGGCCCAGGCGGTGGACAGCATAGACCGGGAGAAGGTGGCGCGCTGCCTGGAGCAGGCGGGGCTCATGGAGGCGGTGCAAAAGCTGCCCCGCGGACTGGACACCCACGTAGGCCGGAAGGTCTATCTGGACGGGGTGGAGCTGTCCGGCGGCCAAACTCAGCGGCTCATGCTGGCCCGGGCCCTCTATAAGGACGGGCCGATGCTGATCCTGGATGAGCCCACCGCGGCCCTGGACCCCATTGCGGAAAACGATATCTATCTGAAATACAGCGGCATGACCGCCGGGAAGACCTCGGTGTTCATCTCCCACCGGCTGGCCTCCACCCGCTTCTGCGACCGCATCTTGTTTTTGGCAGACGGTCAAATCGCCGAGGAGGGGACCCATGAGAGCCTGCTGGCTCAAGGCGGCGGGTACGCGGACCTTTTCGAGGTACAGAGCCGGTATTACCGGGAGGGGAGGGATTTCTGATGGAAAAGACAACAGAAAAAGTCTCCTGGCGGGAGACATGGAGCATCTATAAACGGGCGGTCCGGCTGCTGCGGCGGTATACGCCGGGCCTGTTCTCGGCAGTCACGGCCTCGGCGGCGGTGACCGGCGTGACGCCCTACGCGGGGGTGTATCTCTCCGCGCGGGTGCTGGAGGAACTGGCGGGGGCCCGCCGGCCGGCGGCGCTGTGGCGCTGGACAGTCCTCACCGTGGCAGTGACCGGCGCGCTGGCGCTGGCAGGGCACGCCCTGGAGCGGCGGAAGAACGCCCACTATCAGCGGTTTTTCGAGGACAGAAAGCGGATATACACAGACAAGCTGCTGGATATGGACTTTGAGGATGTAGCCAGCCAGCGCACCCGTGATCTTCTGGCCCAGATACGGCAGGACGAGAACTGGGCGGGTCTTGGCCTGCAAAAGACGCCCTATCTCTACGAGCTCATACTCAAGCAGACGATCGGCGTGGCCAGCGCCGTGGCCCTGTGTGCGGGACTTTTCGCGGCCCGTGTCCCCGCCTCCGCTGGGTTGCTGACGATACTGGACGGGCCGGCGGGCCTGCTGGGCCTGCTGGCGGCCATAGCCGTGCCCACGGCAGCCAGCTCCTGGCTGTGGGGTGTGGTCCATCGCATGGACCAGAACGAGGCCACAGCGGAATCGGCAACGCTGGGCAACCGCATCTTCGGGACCTTTGGCTTCTCCTTCGGTGAAGACACGTTCCGGGCCCTGGACGTGCGGATGTACGGTCAGGAACGCATCGCCCGGCGGTATATGGCGGGCAACCTCATCTATTCCGCCGACGGTCCCTTTGGAAAGCTGGCCGCCGGAAGGGTGGGCCTACTGAACGGGTTGTCGGCGGCGCTGTCCGGCCTGCCCACCGGGGCGGTGTATCTCTATGTGTGTCTGAAAGCATGGGCCGGGGCTTTCGGCGTGGGCCTTGCCACCCAGTACATCGGCGCGGTCACGGCCCTGACCGGCAACGTGCGGACGCTGCTGAGGAAGCTCTCGGAAGCCCGGAACAACGCATTTTTCATCCGCATCGCCTATGCGTTCCTGGACATCCCCAACGCCATGTACCAGGGCAGTCTGACCACCGAGAAGCGGGCCGACCGGCAGTACGACGTGGAGTTCCGGGACGTGTCCTTCCACTACCCCGGCTCTGAGAACTGGGCACTCAAAAACGTCAGCGTGAAGTTCAAGGTCGGCTCCCGCCTGGCCATCGTGGGCGAGAACGGCAGCGGTAAGACCACCTTCATCAAGCTCCTCTGCCGGCTCTACGACCCCCAAGAGGGGCAGATCCTCCTCAACGGCATCGACATCCGCAAGTACAACTACCGGGACTATATGGACATCTTCTCCGTTGTCTTTCAGGACTTCCAGCTGCTTTCCCAGCCTCTGGGGGCCAACGTGGCGGGCAGCATGGACTACGACCGGGAGCGGGTGCGCAAAGCGTTGACCGACGCGGGGTTTGGGGAACGGCTGGCCTCCCTTCCGGACGGCCTGGACACCCAGCTCTACCGAGACTACGACGGCGAGGGCATCCAAATCTCCGGCGGCGAGGCCCAGAAGATCGCCATCGCCCGGGCGCTGTACAAGGACGCGCCCTTCATCATCCTGGACGAGCCCACGGCGGCTCTGGACCCCATGGCCGAGGCGGAGATCTACGCCAAATTCAACCAGATCTCCGGGGACCGGACGGCGGTCTATATCAGCCACCGGCTCAGCTCCTGCCGCTTCTGCGACGAGATCCTGGTCTTTGACGGCGGGCAGATCGTCCAGCACGGGACCCACGACGGCCTCCTGGCCGACACCGGCGGCAAGTACGCCGCCCTCTGGCACGCCCAGGCACAATACTATACCGAATAAAAAATCAGTGGAGGCCGGAAATTTCGGCCTCCACTGTACTTTTTATAGATCCTCCGCCAGGAGCTTTTCGGCCATCTTTCGGGTCCCCAGGACCCAGACCAGGTCGTCCGTCTGGATCGTCATGTTCACGTCCGGCTGCAAGATGGGCAGCTTGTCCCGCTGGAGGCCCAGGATCATGCAGTCGTAGGACTCCCGCAGGCGGCTGGTCTTGATGGTCTTGCCCTGGAGGGCCGAGTCCTTCCCAACCGGGATAGCCGTGGCGTAGACGTTGTTGTTCTCGTCGTTCTGGCTCTCCAGGAAGCTCCGCAGGGTGACAGGCTCGCTCTCCGGCCGGCTGCCCAGGCTCAGGCGCAGGGAGCGCAGGTCCTCCGGCCGCCCGATGAGGTATATCCGGTCCCCCTGCCGCAGCTCCAGAGTGCCGGAGGGCATGTTCAGGTGCCGCCGGCCCCGGACGATCTTCATGATGTTCACTGAGAAGCGGAGGCCCCAGTTGAGCTGCCGCAGGGTCTTCCCCGCCAGCTCCTCCGGGCAGTTCAGCTGCTCCACAAAGAGCTTTTCGTCCAGCCACTGGGCCCCCTCGATCTGCCGGTCGTGGAGGCTGCGCTCATTGAAGTTGGCGACAAAGCGGACCTCTGCCGTGATATAGGCCGAGGACATCCAGCCGCTCTTGTAGATGAGCACGATGGAGGCGGCAATGAGCGCCAGCAGCCACAGGCTGTTGACCCCCAGCAGCGCCTGCAAGGGAATGAAGATCAGCAGCACGATGAGCATGAAGCGCAAGGCGGTGAGGGTGATCAACGGCAGGCGGAAGCGCCGGTCCCGGACCCAGAGGGCGGTGTACTCGGTGGAATGCAGGTCCAGCATGGGCCGGATGAACAGGGCGGTGCCCACCACGCAGAAGGCGGCGCTCAGCAGGCGGCAGAGCCGGGAGTCTAAGAAGCTCTGCTCCAGCAGCGGCAGCAGCGCAAAGCGGCCCAGCAGGGCTACGCCCGCCATGAGCATGCCGTAGAGTGCGGTGATCTTTGCGTAGCGGCGCAGGAAAACGGCCCAGTCGCTGTCCTGGTCCCGCCGCGCCGGCTCCTCGGCGGAATAGCGCTCCAATTTCTGTACGAGCTTCTCCGGCAGGACCCGGCAGGTCAGGGCATAGAGCCGGTCCGAGCCCCGGATGAAGGCGGGGGTGGTCAGGGTGGTGATAACGGAGACGGCCACCACGATGGGATAGATATAGCCGGCTATGACCCCCAGGGACATGCCCAGGGAGGCGATGATGAAGGCGAATTCCCCGATCTGAGCCAGGGAGCTGCCGCAGCGGACGGCAGTGTGCAGGGACTGGCCGGACAGCAGCACCCCCAGAGAGGAGATGCAGAGCTTGCCCGCCAGGGTCACCGCCGTGATGATCAGGATAGGGCCTATGTAGCGGAGGATCATGACAGGGTCGATCATCATGCCCACGGACAGGAAGAAGACGGAGCCGAACAGATCCTTGATGCTGCCCGTCAGGTGCTCCACCCGCTCGGCGTGGACGGTCCCCGCCAGGAGAGAGCCGGCCAGGAAGGCCCCCAGTGCCGAGGAGAAGCCCAGCTCCTCCGCCAACAGCACCATGCCGAAGCAGATGCCCAGGGAGACCAGGAGCAGGGTCTCGTCGTTCATGAAGCGGGAGGCCTTGCGCAGCAGCGTGGGCAGGATATAGATCCCCAGCACCAGCCATAAGACCAGGTACAGCACCAGCAGCCCCAGCTGGAGAGCCAGAGCGCCGCCGGAGATATTCTGGCTGACGGAGACGGTGGAGAGGATGATCATCATGAAGATCCCGGCAATGTCCTCGATGACCAGGGTGCCGAACACCAGCTGGGCAAAGCCCTCGGAGCGGACGCCCAGCTCGTCAAAGGCCTTGATAATGATGGTGGTGGAGCTCATGGAGAGCATGCCGCCCAGGAAAATGCTGTCCATCATGCCCCAGCCCAGGGCCTGCCCCACCAGGTAGCCCAGCACCAGCATGCCCAGCACTTCCGTCAGGGCCGTGACCACGGCGGTCCCGCCCACGCTGGCCAGCTTCCGCAGATTGAACTCCAGGCCCAGGCCGAACATCAGCACGATGATGCCGATCTCGCTCCAGGTCTCGATGGCCTCCGCGTCGGCGACCGTGAAGAAATAGGGCATGTAGGGGCCCACCAGGAAGCCCGCAAGGATATAGCCCAGCACCAGCGGCTGGTTGAGCCGCTTGAACACCACGGCCACCACCCCGGCGGTCAGCAGCATCAGGGCCAGGTCAGAGATCAGCTTCGGCATGGACAGGGTACTCCTTTTCAGCAAACGTGTTTACATAATTTTACACGATTTTGACGCCCCGCGCAACGGGAAAGTTTTGTTTCATCGGAAACTTTACGGAAAATTCACGGCCTAAAAAAAGACACCCTGTTGAGGGTGTCTTTTTAAACGGGTGTTTTATTCCGGCAGCTTGCACACGTCGATCCACTCCAGGGCCTTGGAGTATTTAAAAAGCTCCTCCAGATCCAACTCGATGGCGCTGCTGGCGCTGCCCACGGCGGGAAAGACGGTGGTGAAGCGCTGGAGGCTCACGTCCAGGTACACGGGGATCCCCTCGTTGATGCCGAAGGGGCACACGCCGCCCACCGGGTGGCCCACCAGCTCCAGCACCTCGTCCGCCGAGAGCATCTTGGCCTTGAAATGGAATTTCTCCTTGAACTTGTGGTTATCGATCCGGGCGTCACCGGCGGCCAGGATGAGCATGCAGCCGTCGGCCGTCTTAAAGGACAGGGTCTTGGCGATCCGGGCGCCTTCCACGCCCAGGGCCTGGGCCGCCAGCTCCACGGTGGCGGAGGAGACCTCAAACTCCTGCACTCTGTCTTCCAAACCCAGGGCGCGGAAATACGCCCGGCCTTTTTCAATAGACATCTTTCTTTACCTCGCAGTGTTTATAATAGGATACATGCTCAGCGGCGTCCGCCGCCGCCTCCGGAGAAGCCTCCGCCGCCCCGGCCGCTGGGCCGGAAGCCGCCGGAGGAACCGCCGGGACGCCCTCCCCTTCCGGAGCCGCCAAGGCCGCTCCTCGGAGGGGTAGAGGGTCTGGACGGAGGCCGGCTGGACCTTGGCGGCGCAGAGGGCCGCCGGGGAGCGCCGCCGTAAGGGGGCGGCGGGGGCGGCTGCCTGCGGCGATAGGGCCCGCCGTAGGGCGGTGGAGGCGGGGGCGGCGCGCGCCGGTACCGGGGCCGGAACCAGCTAAGGGGCCGGAACAGGGAACGGATGACGGAGAAGAGGATCAGGAGCACAACGATCACGATGATCACACTGATAAGGCCCAGGCTGTGCCCTTCTTCTGCCGCCGGAGCGGTATTATAGGCCGGTCCCCTGCCGGCACTTATGGAGGCGCCGGTCAAATCCGCGTTATAACTCTGTTCGTACCAGCCCACAAGGCCGGTAAACAGATCGTTCACGGCGCCCTCATAGTCGCCCCGGTCAAAGGCGTCCCAAAAATACCGTTCAAGCATCTCGTCCGCCCAGCTGCTGTCCAGGTCCAGCCCCAGGCCATAGGCCAGCCAGGCCTTCCCCTCCTGGACGCCCAGGAGCAGGAGCATGCCGTTGTTTTTCTCCGCCGAGCCCACGCCCCAGTCGTTGAAGAGCTCATAGGCGTAGTCGTCGGCGTACATGCCGTCCAGGTAGTCCACGGTCACGACCACGATCTGGGCCCCGTCACACAGGCTCTCCAGCTGGCCGTTGCAGTCCACGATGGTCTGCTCCACGCTGTCCGAGAGGACGTTGGCGTAGTCCGCCACGTAAAAGCTCTCGCTCTGCTCCACCAGAGCGGAGGCGGAGGGGGCCAGGCTGACAAGCAAAGCCAGGAACAGCGCCAGGGCCGGCAGGAGCTTTTTTGCTCTGCTCTTTTTCATAGCTGCCAACCCCTTAACTGAAATACTCCGGCATGTTCACGCCCGCCAGATCCGCCAGGAGATCCGTCGGAAAGCGGTCGTACTCCCGCCTAAAGGCGCGCACAGAATCGTTGTAGGCCACGGCGGCGGTCTCCACGGCGGTCCGGGCCCCGGAGATGGAGCTGACATACTGCTCCACGCCGGAACTGTCCCGCTCGTTGAGCTCTGTCCGGCGGAGCTGGTCGACCAGCTTGTCCACCGAGGAGCACAGCTCGCTGTAGCAATAGTACACGTAGGAGATATCCTCGTCCGAGTAGGACTGGGCATATTTCAGGCTGTCCGAATCCCAATCCACATCCTCGGTGTCCAGGCCGTAGTTGTCGGCGATGGTGACCAGGCCGTCGGCATAGGAGCAGAGGTTGTTCAGGTGGGAGCCGATGCTCCGGTAGACGCCGCTCTCCTCCATGTCCGCGGACTGGGTATAGAAGCTGTCGGTCACCTGCCGCACCCGGTCCCCAAACTTCACGTCCACGGACAGCAGCGTGGAGGCCACAACGGCGATGACTGTCAGCACGACCGCGGTGGATCTTTTGCGGAAAAATCTCATAGCTAGTTTCCTCAGTTAAAAAGCCTCAGCCCCGCATATCCAGCAGCTTCCGCTTCAGCTCGCCCTCGATGCGGCCCAGCTCCTCCTCGGCCTGGGCCCGGCGCGTGCGGCCCTCGTCCTGGATCTGGCGCACCTCGTCCAGGGTGGCGATGAGCTCCTCGTTGGTCTTCCGGAGAGTCTCCATGTCCACGATGCCCCGCTCGGCCTCCTTGGCAACGCCCACGCTGCCCTGGTGCAGGGCCTGGGCGTTCTTCATGAGCAGCTGGTTAGTCACATCCGTGACCTCCCGCTGGGCCTGCATGGCCTGCTCGGAGTGGTGCAGGGACAGGGCCAGGACCATCTGGCTCTTCCAGAGTGGGATGGTGTTGACGATGGAGGAGCGGATCTTCTCGGCCATGAGCTGGTCGTTGTTCTGGACCAGGCGGATCTGGGGGGCCATCTGCACGGAGATGGTCCGGGTCAGCTCCAGGTCGTAGATCTTTTTCTCGAAGCGGCCGATCATATTGGCAAAGTCGTTGGCGGCCTGGGCGTCCTCCGGCAGGCCGGTCTCGTTGGCCTTGGCCACCAGCTTGGGCAGCTCCACGCTGCGCAGCTGCTCGATCTTCAGCTTGCCGGCCAGGATGTACATGGTCAGCTCCTTCATGTACTCCTGGTTGCGCTCGTACATCTTGTCCATCATGGTGATGTCCTTCATGAGCACCACCTCATGGTTCTCCAGGGCCTCCACGATCTTGTCCACATTGACCTCGGCCTTGTCATACTGGGCCTTCAGCTCCGCGATGCTGTTCTGGGCCTTCTTGAAAAAGCCGAGAAAGCCCTTTTTCTCCTCCGCATCAAAGTTCAGGCCTTGCAGCTCCACCACCAGGTCGGAGAGCATGCCGCCCACCTGTCCCAGGTCCTTGGTGCGCACGCTGTTGAGGGCGGCGTCGGAGAACTCGGAGATATTCTTCTGGGCGTTGCTGCCGTAGTTCATGACCTGCTCGGAGTTGAGGATGTCGATCTTCTCGGAGAAGTCCCGGACGGCGGCCTGCTCGGCGGGAGACAGGCTGCTCAGGTCCAGCTTTTCGACCGGGGCCGCCTCTTCGGCGGGCTTGGCCTCCGCCGCGGCGGCGGCCTGCGTGGGCTCCAGGGTGAGAGAGGGGATATAACTGCCTTCGTTCATAGCGCGTTTACCTTCCTTATTTTTCATTTATGCTTGTTCTTTGATATCAAAATCCTTCTCGCCGGACAGGCCCTCCCGGGCCAGCATGGTGTTCATCACCTGAATGTCCGTCTCGATATCCAGGGCCTGGTTGGCAAAGAGGGAGTCCAGCCGCTTCTTATAGGCCTCGATGGCCGTGTCCAGCATCTCGTTGATGCTGTTCATGCTCTTGTCCAGATTCTCCCCCTGGATGCCCTGGGAGCTCATCCGGTCATAGGCGTTGAGCAGTTTGATGGTGGTGGGCAGATAGTAGTTGAGGAACTTCTTGATCTGGGGGATATCCGAGGGGTCGGCGATGGCGTCCTGGACGATCTTGTCCGTGATGCGCATGATCTCGTTGATCTTTCCGCGCACCTCCGTGTCCCGGATGGACATGTAGAGCCGCCCCATCTCGCTGAGGGCCCGGTTCCCCTCCTGGATAATGGGGTCGATCTCCGGCCCGTAGCTCTTGGCCGGGGTCTCGGCCGGCTTCTTGACCTCCTCCCGGCGGGCGGCCTCCTCCTTCTGCGCTTTCTCCCGGGCGGCCTGCTCCTTCTTGGCCGAGCGGCGGCCCAGCAGGAAGGCCACGGCGCCGGACGCGGCCGCGGCAACGAGGATGGCCCAGAGCCGGTACATGGGCAAGAGAGCAGAGAGCAGGATCCACATGAGAGCAAAGCTGTATATAGGGCCGGGCCCGGAATGCCCGTTTCTGTTTCTTGACAAGGCGGCGTCCTCCAGTTCTGCAGCTTCCCGCGCGGGGAACTGCTTCATTAAATTGTATTTTATATCGAAATAATGTTGGCGTCAAGAGTATTGCAAATCAAAGTAGGTTTGGTGTATAATAGGCCAACATGTCAACCGGGAAACGGAAAGGAGCTGCGCCATGCTGAAGATCGCCCCCTCCATCTTAGCCGCCGACTTTGCCAGACTGGGACAGGAGGTAGACGACGTAAGGGCCGCCGGGGCGGACTATATCCACTTTGACGTGATGGACGGCTGCTTTGTGCCCAACATTTCCTTCGGCCTGCCGGTGCTCCAGTCCCTGCGCCGGGCCACCGATCTGTTTCTGGACGTGCATCTGATGATCGAACGGCCGGGGCGCTATGTCGAGCGCTTCTGTCAGGCCGGGGCGGACCTGGTAAACGTCCACGTGGAGGCCGGCAGTACGGAGGAGCTGCTCAAAGCCATCGAGGCAGTGAAGGCCCTGGGCAAGAAGGCGGGGGTGACCCTGAAACCGGCCACCGGGGCCGAGGCGATCGAACCCTTCCTGCCGCTGATCGATCTGATCCTGGTGATGACCGTAGAGCCCGGCTCCGGCGGGCAGAGCTTCATGCTGGACCAGCTGCCCAAGATCGCCGCCGTCCGGGAGCGGATCGAGCGTCTGAACCCGGCCTGCGAGCTGGAGGTGGACGGCGGGATCACTCCCAGCACCGCCGCCCTGGCCAAGGCCGCCGGCGCCAACGTACTGGTGTCGGGCAGTGCCGTCTTCGGCGCCGCCGACCGGCGGGCCGCCATCCGCGCCCTGCGCGGCGCTTGAAAAGCGATCCTTAAGAAGAGGTAGAAGTTATGGCCTTTTTCCCCGCATCCCTGGAAAACCTGATCGACAAGTTCGCTTCCCTGCCGGGCATTGGCCGCAAGAGCGCCCAGCGGCTGGCCTTTCACGTGCTGTCCCTGCCGGAGCCGGAGGCCCTGGCCTTTGCCGGCGCCATCACCCAGGCCCGGCGCAGCGTCCGCTGCTGCAAGGTCTGTCAGAACCTGACCGAGGAGGAGATCTGCCCCATCTGCGCCAGCGACCGGCGGGATCAGGGGACCATCTGCGTAGTCTCCGAGCCCCGGGACGTGCTGAGCATCGAGCGCAGCCGGGAGTATAACGGCACCTATCACGTGCTCCACGGCGTGCTCTCGCCCATGAACCATGTGGGACCGGACGACCTGAAGATCAAGGAGCTGCTGGTCCGGGCGGCCCAGGAGGGCGTGGAGGAGATCATCATGGCCACGAACCCGGACACGGAGGGCGAGGCCACCGCCATGTACATCTCCCGGCTGCTCAAGCCCTTCGGCGTCAAGGTCAGCCGCCTGGCCTACGGCATCCCGGTGGGCTCCAATCTGGAATTTGCCGACGACGCCACGCTGACCCGGGCCCTGGAGGGCCGCACAGAGATGTGACCGGGCTAAAATCACCAACATTGGGTTATACTACCATACGCGCCCTGCGGCAGGGCCAGATGCCGCTATGCCCCGGCGTGAGAGGCCGGGCTACATAGGAACTTAATTTGAAATGGAGACCATATGATTTCTAAAGTGAAAATTATCCCTCTTGGCGGTCTCGGGGAGATCGGCAAGAACATGACCGCCATCGAGTGCGGCAGCGACATCATCGTCATCGACTGCGGCATGGGCTTCCCGGATGAGGAGATGTACGGCGTGGATATCGTCCTGCCGGACATCAGCTATCTGCGGAGCAACGCCAATCGGGTGCGGGGCCTCATCCTCACCCACGGGCACGAGGACCATATCGGCGGCGTGCCCTATCTTCTGAAGGAATTGGACGTGCCCATCTACACCACGCCTCTGACCGCGGCGCTGGTGGAGCTGAAGCTGGAGGAGCACGAGCTGCTGTACAACAGCCAGATCTTCACCAAGAAGACCGGCTCCAGCTTCCGCCTGGGCTGCTTTACCGTTGAATTCATCCATGTCAACCACAGCATCCCCGACTCGGTGGCCCTGGCCATCGGCACCCCCCTGGGCACCATCATCCACACCGGGGACTTCAAGATCGACGTGACCCCCATCTCCGGGGGCATGATCGACCTGACCCGCTTCGGCCAGCTGGGCAACGAGGGGGTCCTGGCCATGCTCAGCGACTCCACCAATGTGGAGCGGCCCGGCCACTCCGCCTCGGAGCGGAAGGTGGGCGAGAGCTTTGACAAGCTCTTCATGGGCTGCGACAAGCGCATCATCATCACCACCTTCGCCTCCAACGTCCACCGGCTCCAGCAGATCATCAACGTGGCCGCCAAGTACAAGCGCAAGGTGGCCATCACCGGGCGCAGCATGGAGAACATCCTGCGGGTGTCCCGGGTGCTGGGCTATATGGACATTCCGGACAACGTGATGGTGGAGATCGAGAAGGTCAACAGCCTGCCCCGGAACCAGGTGGTGGTCATCTCCACCGGCAGCCAGGGGGAGACCATGTCCGCCCTGTACCGGATGGCCTTCTCCGAGCACAAACAGGTCAACGTGGGTGCGGGCGACCGGGTGATCATCTCTGCCTCGGCCATCCCCGGCAACGAGAACATGATCAGCCGGGTCATCGACGAGCTGTTCCACAAGGGCGCGGAGGTCATCTACGATCGGAACACCGAGCTGCACGTGTCCGGCCACGCCTGCCAGGAGGAGCACAAGATGATGCTGGCCTTGGTCCGGCCCAAGTACTTCATCCCCGTCCATGGGGAATACCGGATGCTGGTCAAGCACGCGGAGCTGGCGAAAAGCATGGGCGTCGCGCCCAAAAACGTGCTCATCGCGGAAAACGGCAGCGTGATCGAGCTGACCAAGAAGGGCATCAAGTGCGAGGAATCTGTCCCCGCCGGGGCCGTCATGCTGGACGGCAGCGGCGTGGGCGAGGTAGGCAGCGTCGTGATGCGCGACCGGCACCGCCTGGCGGAGGACGGCATGGTGGTCGTGGTGCTGCCCTACTCCTCCTATGACCACAAGCTGCTGTCCGAGCCGGAGATCGTCACCCGGGGCTTCATCTACGTGAAGGAAGCGGAGGAGCTGATGGACGAGCTCAAGCGGGTGGCCATGGAGTCCGTGGAGGCCTGCGCCGCCCAGAAGATCACCGAGTGGTCCACCATCAAGAGCCGGGTCAAGAGCAATCTCTCCGGCTATCTCTACAAGAACACCCGCCGCAACCCCATGATCCTGCCCGTTATCTCTGAGATCTGAGCCGGAGAACGCCATGAATATACAGATTTTCGGCAAATCCAAGTGCTTCGACACGAAAAAGGCCGAGCGCTATTTTAAGGAGCGCCGGGTCAAATACCAGTATGTGGACGTGCTGCGCTTTGGCATGAGCCGGGGGGAGCTGAGCTCCGTGAAGAACGCCGTGGGCCTGACAGCCCTGGCCGACCCCAAGGATCAGGACTATCCTCTGTTCCAGTACCTGGCCTCCGACGAGGCCCGGCTGGAAAAGCTCTACGAGACCCCGGAGCTTTTGAAGACCCCCATCGTGCGCAACGGGAAGCAGGCCACCGTGGGCTACTGCCCGGAGGTCTGGAAAGAGTGGAAATAAGTCAAATGCGACCCGCTTCGCTGGGCTCGCATTTGAGGGACTCGCGCTTATCGCAGGGGCTTTGCCCCGTTTGGTCGGCGCGAGAGCCCGCCCCTGGGCGGGCTTAGGGTGTTTATGAGGCGGCAAAGCTGCCTCATAAACAGATTTAAACCTTTTTCCTTCACATGAATCCTTATATAAGGACTTGTCTACAGTCTGAAACCGGCTGTGAAGAAGAGTTTTTGTTCTTCTTCACAGCCGGTTTTTCTGTTCTTTACAAAACGCTCCCTTTGGACTATAATGCCTCCGCAAAGCTTCTTTTCAAAAGGAGAAACACGATGGCCACTGTCCGTTCCTTTATCCGGCGGGAGCCGGTTTTGCTCATCTCGATGCTGGCCGCGGCGCTCAGCTGTTGTTTTGTGCCCCCTGACGGGGCCTACCTGGGCTATCTGGACCTGCGCACCCTGGCCCTGCTCTACGCTTTGATGGTGGTGGTGGCGGGTCTGCGGAGGGCGGGGCTCTTCGCCGCCCTGGCCCACACGGTCTGCCTGCGGGCCAAAAGCGTCCGGGCCATCGGCCTGACCCTGGTCTGCCTCTGCTTTTTCAGCGCTATGCTGATCACAAACGACGTGGCCCTGCTGACCTTTGTGCTCTTCGCGGTGGTGGTGCTGGGCATGGCCGGCCGAAAACAGGACCTGATCCGCATCGTGGTGCTCCAGACGGTGGCCGCCAACCTGGGCAGCATGCTGACCCCGGTGGGCAACCCCCAGAATCTGTACCTCTATTCGTATTTTAACTTAGGCTTCGGGGACTTCCTGTCCGCCACCTTCCCCATCTGGCTGCTGTCCCTGCTGCTGACGGCCGGGGCCTGCCTGCTGCTGCCGGGGGCGAAGCTGCACATTTTCCTGGGCGAGGAGCCGGGCCTGGAGCGAAAGCCCCTTCTGCTCTACAGCCTGCTCTTCCTGCTCTGCCTGCTGACGGTGCTGCGCCTGCTCTCCTGGCCCTGGATGCTCCTGGGCGTAGTCCTGGCGCTGCTGATCTTCGACCGGAAGATGCTGCTGAAGGCGGACTTCATGCTGCTGCTGACCTTTGTGGCCTTCTTCATCTTTGCCGGGAACCTGGCCCGGATCGGCGCGGTGGACGCGCTGCTCCGCGCCCTGCTGGCGGGGAAAGAGTACCTGGTCTCCCTGCTGGCAAGCCAGGTCATCAGCAACGTGCCCGCGGCGCTGCTGCTCTCGGGCTTTACGGACAAGGCCCGGGCCCTGCTGCTGGGCGTCAACGTGGGCGGCCTGGGCACCCCCATCGCCAGCCTCGCCAGCCTCATCAGCCTCAAGCTCTATTCCCACTCCGAGCACGCCCACGCGGGCCGCTATCTGCTGGAGTTCAGCGCGGTAAACCTGGCCCTGCTGATTTTGCTGTCAGCCTTTTGCTTCCTGTTTCTTCTGTAAAACTAACGGGAGTCGGCTTAAAACCGACTCCCGTTAGTTTATGTACGCTGCCTTCTGGGCTGCATCTTGTAAAGCTCTTCTGTGGCCAGCCGGGCTTTTGCCACGGGGACCTTCCCCTTAGGGAAGCAGTAGTACTGGAATTCCCTGTCCCCGATGCAGATCATATCCCCCAGCTCATACCAGTAATAGTCCGCATAGAGGCTGTAATTGAGCTTGGCCGGCCGTTCAAAGCGCAGTTTTCCGTCGCAGCCCGTCAGGGTGAAACCGCCCGCGTCGTGGACGAGACGCCCGGAGCCCACCCGGTAGATGGCCTTGAAATCCGCCAGCACGCAGATCTCCACCTCGGTATCCAGCCGGTAGCGGCCCTCCCGGATCTCCCGGCGGACCTCCTCCCGCTCCCAGGCGTACCAGTCCGGGATGTGGGGAAACTCCGTCTCCCCCTCCAGGGCCCGGAGCCTGCCCAGCAGGTCCATCTCATAGCTCTTGCCGCAGTGCTGGCAGACAAGGCCCGTCCCCTTCCCTTCCATCTCCCCCTCCGTACCGCAGGCGGCGCACTTATAGAGGATGCGCTCCAGCCCGTCGGCCCGGAAGGGCTCGTCGATCTCCACACCGGCCTCCGTCTGCCAGGCGAAGTTGTCGAAGGAGAACATCTCATCCAGCACCGCGTCCAGCTCCTCCACCGATTTCTCCCGGACCTCCTCCCGGGTCAGAAGGCCCTTCATCACGGCGCTGACGGCCACGTCCCGCTTTTGCAGGCAGTTGTAGAGGGGGTCCCGGGCGAAGGCGCCCTGGGTCAGGATGCCCACCACGGGTACATCCATCCGCTTGAGCATCAGGCCCAGCCGCCGGGGCAGGGGCGTCGCCCGCCCGTCAAAGCTGTAGCTGGCCTCCGGGTACATCAGCACGCTGGAGCCTGTCTCCCGGAGGGCGTGGCGCATGTCGGCAAAGAGGGAGGCGTCGGTGACAAATTTGTTGGTGGGGATGCAGCCGATGTGCCGCATGAGCCACTCCTTGCCCACAAAGCCGTCCGAGGTGCAGACGATACAGAAGGGCTTCGGCCACAGTAGGCGGGAAGCGATCTCCAGGTCGATAAAGCTGGAGTGGTTCATCAGCACCAGCCAGGGGCCGTCGCCGACCCGGTCCATCCCCTCCTTGCGGAAGCTGAAATGGGCGTTTTTCAGATCCCCCGCCCCCAGCAGCCGGATCAGCGCCCGGAAGGGCAGCGCGGGACGCAGGGGTTTCTGAGGCGCAGGCCTGGGCAGGGCCAGGACCTCCTCATAGGGCAGTTCCCGTGTCTTGATCTTCATACGCCCACCTCTTTTTTCTTTGGTTTTTCTCCAGTATAGCATCCCGCACCGTCTGAGCGCAAGAAAAAAAGTCCCGTCTGATATGACTCTCAGATTTCGTTCTTTTCCCCAAAAAGCTATATGAATCCTGCACAAATTTTGAAACAGATTCTTTGTATGCAAGGCAAATTTTGTGTCATTTCACAATTTTGAAAGGGACTGGGAAAAAATGTTGACAACGCTTTCATACTGTGTTACTTTAAACAAGTAAATTTTATATTGGTTTGGCAATAGAGGCGCGGAGCCTATGAGTAGCTGTCCGGAGGGTGCGGTACCCGGCGAACGACAGGGAAAGGATGCTCCGCCGAAACCAGAGTCCTGCCGCGGGGCCCTGCAGTTGGGGTGCAGTCGAAGAGGCTGCACACTCTCACCGAAAAACGGTGGAGGAGCTATTGTTTCACGAACGGAACTTGTGGAGCAGTGGTCACCGGCCGCTGCTTCCTTTTTCGTTTTTGGCAAAGCCGACCGACGTCTCCCTTGTTGTCGATCCGGAAAAGGAGAAACATCATGATCGACTTTCTGAACTGGCTTGACGGGGTCCTCTGGGGCCTGCCCCTGATCGTGCTGATGATCGCTACGGGGCTGTATTTCACCATCCGTTCCGGCTTCTTTCAGTTCCGCTACTTCGGCTGGACCATGAAGCGCACGGCGGGGCAGATCTTCGCGGGCAAGACCGCCCGGGACGACGCCGCCGAGAAGGGCATGCTCAGCCCCTTTGAGGCCATCGCCACCGCCATCGGCGGCACCGTGGGCTTCGGCAACATCGCCGGCGTGGCGACCGCCGTGGCAGCCGGCGGCCCCGGCGCCATCTTCTGGATGTGGGCCACCGCCTGCCTGGGCCTGATCCTCAAGCAGGTGGAGGTCACCCTGGGCTGCCACTACCGGCGCACGGAGGACAACGGGGACTCCTACGGCGGCCCCACCTATTACATGGAGTACGGCCTTGGCAAGGAGCGGCACTGGGGCAAGCTCTGGCTGATCCCCGCCATCATCTTCGGCCTGGGCATCTTCTCCACCTTCTTCATCACCTCCTCCACCCTGACCGCCGCCCAGGTGGTCTCCGGGGCCTTCCGGCTGCCTGATCTGCACATCGGCGGCCTGACCGTGGAGGGCGTCATCCTGGCGGGCCTGCTGCTGTGCGTGCTGACCTACATGGTCACCAGCGGCGGCACCCGGAAGATCGCCTCTCTGTTCTCCAAGCTGGTGCCCTTCATGAGCGCCCTGTACATCCTCATGGGCCTGGCTATGATCGTGGCCAACCTGACCCGCGTTCCCGGCGCCTTCGCCTCCATCTTCCACGACGCCTTCACCGGCACCGCCGCCATGGGCGGCTTCGCCGGGGCCACGGTGGCCCAGATCGTCCAGACCGGTATGGCCCGGGCCGTGTACTCCAACGAGGCCGGCTGGGGCACCTCCCCCATGGTCCACTCCTCCGCCAAGACCCGGCACCCGGTGGAGCAGGGCCTGTGGGGCTCCTTCGAGGTCTTCTTTGACACCTTTGTTGTCTGCTCCATCACGGGCCTGTCCGTGATCCTCAGCGGCAACTGGACCAACGGCACCAACGGCGGCGACCTGGCCCTCAGCGCCTTCGCCTCCAGCTTCGGCGTGGTGGGCAGCGTGCTGCTGGCCGTCATCATGGTCATCTTCACCGTCACCACCTCCGGCGGCTGGTTCACCTACTATCTGTCCCTGCTGGAGCACCTGTGCGCCAACAACGCCCTGCTCAAGAAGATCGTCATGAAGTTCTTCTACGCTCTGCGTGCCCTGCCCGGCCTGCTCTGGACCATCTACCTGGTGAAGACCAATAACCAGGGCTTCATCTGGACGGTGGTGGACATCACCTCGGCCATCCCCACCTTTGTCAACGTGGCGGTGATTTTGATCCTGTCAGGAGAGTATTTCAAGCTTTTGAAGGATTACAAGGCCCGCTATCTGCACAAGGGCACCCTGAACGAGAACGTCAGCCTCTTCTATGAGGACCAGACCACCGTCGCTTCCTCCGCAAAGTAAACCGCGAAAAGATAAGATAAGAAAACCTCCGGCAGCCGCGGAGACCGCGGCTGCCGGTTACCCTGTTCATGTAAAGGAGAAGATATGAAAACTCTGTATTTTAACGGCGCGGTCTATACCGGCGCTCTGCCCCTTGTCCAGGCCTTTGTCGTAGAAGACGGGCTCTTTACCTTTGCCGGCTCTGACACCGAGGCCGCGGCCTTTGCCGGGCCGGAGGCGGAGCGGGTAGACCTGGCCGGGCGCTTTGCCTGCTGCGGCTTTACCGACAGCCACATGCACCTGCTCTCTTTGGGCAGCGCCCTGGCCGCCGCGGACCTGGCCCGGCACACCGGGAGCCTGAGCGATCTGCTCCAGTGCCTGCGGGACTTTGACCGGGACCACCCCGGCCAGGGCTGGATCCGGGGCCGGGGCTGGAACCAGGACTATTTCAGCGATGTCTCCCGTTTACCCGACCGGCGGGACCTGGACTCGGTCACCACCGCCCGGCCCATCTGCGCCATCCGTGCCTGCGGGCACTGCCTGGTGGTCAACAGCCGGGCGCTGGAGCTGCTGGGCATCACGGCGGACAGCCCCCAGCCGGAGGGCGGGCGCATCGGCCTGGAGGACGGGCAGCCCGACGGCCGCTTCTACGACAACGCCATGCAGCTGGTCTATGACGCCATCCCCGCCCCCAACAAGGAGGAGGTCAAGGACATGCTCCGCCAGGCCTGCCGGATGCTGAACAGCTACGGCGTCACCAGCAGCCAGACCGACGACTACTGCGTCTATCCCACCACCCTGCCCTGGGAGACCGTCAACGAGGCCTACCGGGAGCTGGAGGCGGCGGGAGAGCTGACCGTCCGGGTCTACGAGCAGAGCAACTTCACCAGCCTCCCCGAGCTCCGGCGCTTCGTGGAGGCCGGGAACGTGACCGGCGCGGGCAGCGATCTGTTCAAGATTGGCCCATTGAAGATGCTGGGCGACGGGGCCCTGGGGGCCCGCACCGCCTATCTCTCCCGGCCCTATGCCGACGCGCCGGAGACCTGCGGCATCCCGGTCTTCTCCCAGGAGACCCTGGACGAGATGATCGGCTACGCCAACCGGCAGGGTATGCAGGTGGCCGTCCACGCCATCGGGGACGCCTGCCTGGACCGGGTGCTCTCCGCCTATGAGAAGGCCCTGGCGGACTGCCCCCGGCAGGACCACCGCCACGGCATCGTCCACTGCCAGATCACCCGCCCCGATCAGCTGGAGAAGATCCAGGCCCTGGGTCTGCACATCTACGCCCAGAGCATCTTCCTGGACTACGACATCCGCATCGTGGAGGAGCGGGTGGGGCCCGAGCTTGCCGCCACCAGCTACTGTTGGAAGAGCCTGCTGGACGCGGGCGTCTCTGTCAGCAACGGCAGCGACTGCCCGGTGGAGCTGCCGGACGTGATGGCCGGCATCCAGTGCGCCGTCACCCGGAAGGACCGCTCCGGCGCCCTGGGCCCCTATCTGCCGGACCAGGCCTTCTCTGTGCAGGAGGCGCTGGACAGCTACACCGTCCACGGGGCAGAGGCCAGCTTTGAGGAAGATCGCAAGGGCCGCATCGCCCCCGGCATGCTGGCAGACTTCGTGCTGCTGGGCGAGAACCCCTTCACCGCCGCGCCGGAGACTTTGCAGAGCATCCCGGTGCTGGCTACGTACCTAGGCGGGCGGCAGGTGTACGCGGGATAAGAAATCGCTGAAAATGATTGCATTTTTTGCAGCACCGTGCTAAACTACTGAACAATCGATTTTACCCTGTTCAGGAGGCTTATTCATGATCGTCAAATGGGAACTGACCATTCCCGAGCTCAGCGGCGACGAGGTCCGCCGGGCCTATGTGTATCTGCCCAAGGCGGCGGAGGAGGACCCGGAGGCCCGCTTCCCTGTGCTGTATATGTTCGACGGGCACAACCTGTTTTACGATGAGGACGCCACCTACGGCAAGAGCTGGGGCCTGGGCGAGTACCTGGATTTTACGGAGACGCCCCTGATCGTGGCCGCCGTAGAGTGCAGCCATGGGGACCAGGCCCGGCTCTGCGAGTACTCCCCCTTCAGCTTTGAGGAGCCCAGCCTTGGCCGGATAACGGGCCGGGGCCGGGAGACCATGCGCTGGATGATCAAGGTCTTCAAGCCCATGATCGACGCGGAATTCCCCACCCTGCCCGACCGGGAGCACACCTTCATCGGCGGCAGCTCCATGGGCGGACTCATGAGCCTGTACGGCGTAATGCGCTATAACCGGATCTTCTCCAGGGCGGCGGCCCTGTCCCCCTCCATCTGGTTTGCCACCGACAAGCTGGACCGGATGCTCCGCCAGTCCCGCATCGCCAAGGGCACCGTGATCTACATGGACTACGGTTCCCGGGAAATGAAGTTCCACCCCAACATGGCCGCCCGTTTCAGCCGGGTCACCAAGCTGCTGCTGGACCGGGGCATCTGGCTCAATGTGCGCATCGTCCCCTGGGGGGACCACTGCGAGGCCAGCTGGGAGCGGCAGGTCCCCTTCTTCATCGACACCCTACTATACGAGAGAGAGGAATAAGGTATGGAAACTCAGTACGCCAGATGGTTCAGCCCCTCGCTGAACCGTGTAATGGAGTGCAAGGTCTACGGGCACCAGGGCAAGCCGGCCCTGTTCATTCCCTGCCAGGACGGGCGCTTCTTCGATTTTGAGAACTTCCACATGGCCGATGTCTGGGCCCCCTGGATCGACGCGGGGAAGCTGATGGTCTGCTCGGTGGACACCATGGACAAGGAAACTTGGTCCGACAGCAACGGCGACCCCTACTGGCGCATCCGCCGGCATGAGGAGTGGGTCCGCTACCTGACGGACGAGGTGGTCCCCTTCATGCAGGACCGGGCCCGGGACCGGAACGGCTGGGACGGAGACCCCGGCCTGCTGGTCTACGGCAGCAGCCTGGGCGCCACTCACGCCGCCAACCTCTACTTCCGCTTCCCCACGCTCTTTGACCGGCTCCTGGCCCTCAGCGGGATCTACACCGCCTCCTACGGCTTCGGCGGCTACCGGGACGATCTGGTGTACCTGAATTCCCCGGAGGACTATCTGCCGAACCTGGCCCCGGACCACCCCTATATCGAGCAGTACAACCGGAACAAGGGCGTCATCTGCGTGGGCCTGGGCGACTGGGAAATGCCCGAGTCCACCCGCCGCATCGACGAGATCCTCCACAGCAAGGGCATCCGCCTCTGGGTGGACTACTGGGGGCACGACGTGTCCCACGACTGGCCCTGGTGGTATAAGCAGTGCAGCTATTTCCTTCCCTTCCTGATCGATTAAAAACCATAAGTGAGTGAGGCAAAAGTTATGAAAAACTTTATCTTTATCTCCCCCAACTTCCCCACCAACTACTGGCTCTTCTGCCGGGAGCTGAAGGCCGACGGGATGAACGTGCTGGGCATTGGGGACGAGCCCTATGACCAGCTGAGCCAGGGTCTGAAGGACAGTCTGACCGAGTACTACAAGGTGGACAGCCTGGAGAATTACGACGCCGTGTACCGGGCCGTGGCCTTTCTGATCTTCAAGCACGGGCCCATCGACTGGCTGGAGTCCAACAACGAGTACTGGCTGGAGCGGGACGCCAAGCTGCGCACCGCCTTCCACATCACCAGCGGCTTCCAGGTGGACGACATCCCCCGCATCAAGTACAAGTCCCGCATGAAGGAGTACTACCGGAAGGCCGGTATCCCCGTAGCCCGCTATCACCTGGTGGAGGGCCTGGAGGACAGTAAGGAGTTTATCGCCCAGGTGGGTTACCCGGTGGTCGTCAAGCCGGACAACGGCGTCGGCGCGTCCGACACCCACGCTCTGCACAACGAGGAAGAGCTGGTCCGCTTCCTGGAGCAGAAGCAGCCCGGCGTGACCTACATCATGGAGGAGTTCGTCTACGCCGAGGTCAACTCCTACGACGCCATCTATGACGCCCAGGGTGAGCCCATGTTCGAGACCGGCAACGTGACCCCTATGTCCATCATGGACATCGTCAACGACAACGACAACTCCATCTACTACATCCTCAAGGAGCTGCCGGACGACACCCGGGCCATCGGCCGGGCCGCTGCCAAGTCCTTCGGGGTCAAGAGCCGCTTCATCCACTTTGAGTTCTTCCGCCTGACCCAGGACCAGGAGGGTCTGGGCAAAAAGGGCCAGCTGGTGGGTCTGGAGGTCAACATGCGGCCCTGCGGCGGCTTCACCCCGGACATGATCAACTTCGCCCACAGCACCAACGTGTACAAGATCTGGGCGGACATGGTGGCCTTCAACGGCAGCGAACTGAAGAAGAACGTACAGTACTACTGCGCCTACGCCGGCCGCCGGGAGGGCAAGAACTTTGTCTACAGCCACGAGGAGCTGATGGCAAAATACGGCGCCTGCATGAAGATGGCGGGTGAGATCCCCCAGGTACTCTCCGCCGCCATGGGCAACCATATGTACGTGGCCGTCTTCCCCACTCAGGAGGAGATGGAGCAGTTCTACCAGGACATGCTCATCTGCAAGTGACAGATGTAAGACCCCCGGTGAAAACCGGGGGCTTCTTTTAAAAGGAAGCCAGGACAGGCGCAGAGGGCTTCTCCGCGCTTTCAGCCCCGGGAATAACCGTAGATAGGGTTCTGGCGGAAAACGGATCCTACCGCGCTTTAAAGGCCGCTGGCGGCCTGCTGTTCACCGGCGCCCATGTCAACGGCGCGGCCGCCGCTCCGTACCGGGCGAGGGGCTGCGTCGATTTCTGAAATTTGGAGGAACGCTCCCATGAAAAAGCATCTCTTTCTCACAGGCGCTCCCGGCTGCGGCAAGACCGCCCTGCTCCGCGGCATTTTGGGCGGCGCCGCCTCCATGGCCGGCGGCTTTGTCACCGAGCGGGCCTGCGCCCCGGACGGGACGCTGCTGGGCTATGACCTGCTCCCCGCCGCCGCAGCGGGCGGTGCGGAGGGCTTTGAGCCCCGGCGCTTTCTGTTCTGCCAGGGGGAAGCCCTGCATACGGACAACGAGGTCTTCCGCTCCGAGGGCGTCCGGCTCCTGGAGGAGGCAGCCTGGTACCCCTTCTCCCTGCTGGACCAGTTCGGCGGCTTTGAGCTGGTCATCCCCCAGTTCCGGGAGGCTCTGGCAGAATTTCTCTCCGGCGAGCAGCCCTGTCTGGGCGTCCTGATGTCGCCCCAGGCGGCGGAGGACCTGCGCCGGCGTCTGGGCCTGGGCGAGAAGCTGACCGCCTACGTCCGGCGGCTCCACGAGGCCCTGGAGGCAGACCCGGACACGCTGATCCTGAAAACGACAGGTTCCTCGGACCAGGTGGCCCGGCGGATCGTGGAACAGTGGGTCAAAGAATTTGTCTGAACGCCATGGTCTATGAGAACACCAGGCCTGCTGAGTTTATCAGCCGGCCCAACCGCTTTATCGCCAAGGTCCTGCTGGACGGCTCCCCCGCCGTCTGCCATGTGAAGAACACGGGCCGCTGCCGGGAGCTTCTGGTCCCCGGGGCCCGGGTCGTCCTCCAGAAGGCGGAAAGCCCCGCCCGGAAGACCGGCTGGGACCTGATCGCCGTCTATAAGGGGGACCGGCTCATCAATATGGACGCCGCCGCGCCCAACGCGGTCTGCGCCCAGTGGCTGGCCGCCGGGGGCCTGGGCTTCGTGCCGGAGCTCATCCGGCCCGAGTGCCGCCACGGCGACTCCCGCTTCGATTTCTACATCGAGCACGGAGGCCAAGGCGGCTTTGTGGAGGTCAAGGGCGTAACTCTGGAGGAGGATGGCGTGGTACGCTTTCCCGACGCGCCCACAGAACGGGGCGTCAAACACCTGCACGGCCTGACGGACTGCCTGCGGGAGGGCTACGAGGCCTGGGCGGTCTTCATCGTGCAGATGCGGGGCGTCCGGTATTTTGAGCCCAACACCGCCACGCACCCCGCCTTCGCTCAGGCTCTGCGGGAGGCGAGGGACGCCGGCGTCCGCCTGGTTGCCCTGGACTGCCGGACCGAGGAGGACCGGCTGGAGCCGGGCGAGCCGGTCGAGATCCGTCTATAAAGAATATCCCCCCAGGGGGCTTGCAAAAAGTGCCCCCGGGGGGTATAGTAATATTAAGAAGAAAAGACGATGGAGGCCGCCATGTATACGCCGGAAGAAGAGCTGATCTATCACGACCACGGGTACGGGCAGATCCACAGCCACCCTCACGACCATGAGCACGGAGAGGGGCACGGCCATACCCACTCCCACACGGAGACCAAGGCGGTGCTCAACCGCCTGTCCCGGGCCATCGGGCACCTGGAGTCCGTCAAGCGGATGGTGGAGAACGGGCGGGACTGCACCGAGGTGCTGGTGCAGCTGGCCGCCGTGCGCTCAGCCTTGAACAGCACGGCCAAGGTCATTTTGAAGGACCATATCGAGCACTGCCTGGAGGACTCGGACCCCAGCCAGCTCCAAGCCCTCAACGAGGCCATCGACAAATTTATGACCTAAAGGCCTCAAATGCGACCCGCTGCGCTGGGCTCGCATTTGATACTCGCGCTTATCGCAGGGGCTACGCCCCGTTTGGTCGGCGCGAGGGCCGCATTTCATGCGGCTTAGGGAGTTTTTGAGGCGGCAAAGCTGCCTCAAAAACAAATTAAATTCTTCTTTTACTGGTTTCTAAAGAATTCTGTAAGACTTAGACTACTGCAAAAACGCAAGCCGCGCAAAAGGCGGCTTGCGTTTTTACATTCTCACTTTTTTGGGCCCCCGCTGCTCCGGTACTCCCGGCCCAGGCGCTTGCGGTTGCGCAGGACGATGTTGAAGGTGGCGCCCATGTAGATGATCTGGCAGCAGAGGTAGAGCCAGAACATCAGCAGGATGATGGAGGCCAGGGAGCCGTAGACCAGGGAGTAACGGGTGGAGGCGCCGATGAAGACGGAGAACGCGCCGCTCATCAGCACCGTGCCCACGGTGGTCAGGACCGCGCCGGGGAGCACCGCGTAGCGCTCGTTCCGGCGGCGGCAGATGGCGTATACGCCCCAGAAGATCAGCAGCTCGATCCCTGCCAGCAGCAGGAAGCGCAGCCAGGCCCAGGAGCTGTCGGTATGGATAAAGGGCACGTAGCGGCTCAAAAGGCCCAGCAGCTCCTGCCCGGTCAGGATGACCAGCACGGAGAAGTACATCACCGCCAGAAAGCCCACGGAAAACAGCAGGCTGAACGCGAAATCCCGCAGCCCCTGATAGCGCCGCCCGCCCTGGATCTCCCCCACGGTGGCCTGAAGGCTGCGCACCCCGGCGGAGGCGGAGCTGATCAGAACGGTCAGGCCCGCGATGAGCATGGCGGTGCTGTTTTCCGCCGCCACATAGTCCAGGAAGCTGTGGACGGCCCGGACTGTCTCGGCCGCCAAAAAATCCTCCGCCAGCTCCAGCAGCTCCACAGCGCCGCCGTGGTTGTGCCCCAGCAGGGAGTACAGGCAGATGATCAGCGGGAAGATGGTCATGGTCATATAATAGGACAGGGCCGCCGAGGCCCTGGCGATCTTCTTTTCTGAATAGAGCCGGGCAAGTTCCTCGATCGTGCCGAAAATCTTTTTCAGAACATTACCGCCTTTCATAATGATCATCGCTGCGCGGAAAACGATCGACAGTTTGATCGTTTTCGCTGCCAAACGACAAGTTTGGCTGCCAATGATCCAAAGGATCATTGGCGGAGACTGTCAAAAAACATAAAACTGTGCAGGAAAGAGAGTGAGTAGCGGGGGTGCACGAGGGGGCAAGGCCCGCCTCGTGTTTCAATCACCGCCAGCAAAATGCCCGGTTTACCGGGCTTTTGCCGAGCGTAGCGAGTTTTTTCAGAAGGGCAAGCTCTTCTGAAAAAAGTGGCGGTTGAAGCGTGCAAAAAAGCCCGAAGGACTTTTTTGACACGCTGTGCCAATGATTCAAAAGATCATTGGCGCGATGCTCATTGCAATGAATAGTTGGCAAAACGCTATTTGGCGTTTCGCCATCATATAGTCGTTATAGAAAAGCTCCCTTAGAACGGCCGGCTTGGTCCCGGCGTCCACAGGGAGCTTTTCTGTCGCCTATCAGCTCACTTGGTTCACTTGGTATTGAAGATCTTGAAGATGCTGTCAAAGGGGTCGTCCGCGGGGGCGGCGGCGCTGGCCTGCTCCTCCTGCAGAGCGGGAGGCGTGGCGGCGCTGTTGGCCTTCTCCACCGCGGCGGTAAAGAGGCCCCCGCCCGCCTTGGGGGCGGCGTTACGGGCAGCGGGAGCGGCGGCAGCCTGCTCGGCGGCAGCGGCCGCGGCGGCGCCCTCCTCAAAGCCGGTGGCGATGACGGTGACGCGGATCTCATCCTGCATGGTGTCGTCGAAGGTGGCGCCGAAGATGATGTTGGCGTCGGGGTGGGCGGCCTCCTGGACCAGGTTGGCGGCGGCCTCCACATCCTCCAGGCCCATATCCTCGGAACCGGTGATGTTGATCAGCACGCCCCGGGCCCCGTCGATCGAGGTCTCCATCAGGGGGCTGGCGACGGCCATACGGGCGGCGTCCTCCGCCTTGCCCTTGCCGGCGGCGTGGCCCACGCCCATGTGGGCGAAGCCCGCGTTCTTCATGATGCAGGTCACATCGGCAAAGTCCAGGTTGATAAAGCCGGTGTTCTTGATCAGGTCGGAGATGCTGGAGACGGCCTGCTGGAGCACATCGTCGGCGATCTCAAAGGCGTTGGCCAGGGTGACCTTCTGGTCGGTGGCGAACTTCAGCCGGTCGTTGGGGATGATGAGCAGGGAGTCCACCCGGCCCAGCATGTCCTTGATGCCGGCGTTGGCCTGGTCCATGCGGCGCTTGCCCTCGAACTTGAAGGGCTTGGTGACCACGCCCACGGTCAGGATACCCGCCTCCCGGGCGATCTCCGCCACGGTGGGGGCAGCGCCCGTGCCCGTACCGCCGCCCATGCCGGCGGTGATGAACACCATATCGGCGTCCTCGATGGCCTTGGCGATGTTGTTCCGGCTCTCCTCCGCGGAGCGCTTGCCGATCTCGGGATCGGACCCGGCGCCCTGGCCGCGGGTGATCTTCTCGCCGATCTGGATCTTCTGGTCGGCATTGGAGACGGCGAGGGCCTGCTTATCCGTATTGATGGCGATGAACTCGACACCCTGGGTGCCGGCCTTGACCATCCGGTTGACCACGTTGTTTCCGGCTCCGCCTACGCCGACGACCTTGATCGTCACCACATTCTCCGGACCGGTTTCGGCTTTATAATCCATATTCTTGCCTCCCTGTATATTCTTACTCGTCTAAGTGCGACTATTCAAGCTTAGGTAACTCATATATTATTACATTTTTCTCCGTTGGTCAATAGATTTTTTTGAAAATCTGAAAATTTTTGTTAACAATTTGTAATTTAACGCCTAATTGGGGCTGAAATGGGCCGTCGTTCCGTCAGAAACGTCCAATACGCCGATGTCTCCCTCCTTCAGCTGCTCCAATACGGCCACGAACATACCGAATTTATGCTCCAGCGCGCCGCTGTCCCCCAGGACCACGGTGTACTTGCTGCCGTAGCTGAATTCCAGGCTGTCCTTCCCTGTGGCCCGGATCCCGGTGACGGAGTGCTGGAGGCCCCGCTCCTCCATCTGGATGAGCACCTGAGACAAATACTCCACCAAAGCGGTGTCCCCGTCCTTGGTGGTAAGGGGCTCGCCGATCATGAGGGTGCCCGGCTCGATGCCGGAGACGGGGATCAGGGAGGCCGCCTCCCCTTCCGCGGTCTGGCCCAGGATCTTGCAGTTGTGGTCGAAGGTCCACTGCTCGTCCCCCAGCTGGAGATAGGCCAGGGCCTGGCTCTCCACCACGGTGATGACGACCTTGTTGGGCAGCTTCCGCTCCACGGAGACCACCTCTTCGATATAGGGCAGCTTGGCAAAGACCCGGCTCAGGGTGCCGAATCGGTCGAAGAGGAACATGTTGTCCCCCTCCTCGATGCCGATGGCCCGGATGATCTCCTGGTCGGTATAGTGGCTGTTGCCCTCGATCTCGATGTCCGAGACCCGAAAGAAGACGCTCATCACGAACAAAATGGCCACCACGACCAGGACAAAGGTCAGCGGGCCGCTGAGATCCGACAGGCGGCGGAACGCGGAGAGGCTGAGCTTGGGAGCTCCGCCCCTCTTTCCGCCCGCCCGATGGCGGTTTGGATGATTGGCTGCCATATGCACTCCGTTCCCCGCCGGGCCGAAAGCCCTGCGGTCTTATCAGTATTCCAAGTAGATGTCCGCGCCCAGGGAGCGCAGCCGCCGGTCAAAGCGCTCATAGCCCCGGGTCACATGCCCGTCGTCACAGATGACGGTCTCCCCCTCGGCGGCCAGGCCCGCCACGATCATAGCGGCCCCGCCCCGCAGGTCGGTAGCGGTGAGGGCGGTGCCGTGGAGGCAGTCCACGCCCCAGATCTCGGCGGTCCTGCCGGAGACGCTGATGTCCGCGCCCAGCCGGCAGAGCTCCGGCACCTGGCGGTACCGGTTTTCAAAGATATTCTCGGTCATGACCGTCCGGCCCTTGGCCTTCAGCAGCGCCGCCATCAGCACCGGCTGTGCGTCGGTGGGAAAGCCGGGGTACGGAGCGGTGGAGACCTCCCCCACGGCCTGGAGCTTTCCGTCCGAGATCAGGCGCACACTGCGGTCAGAGCTTATTATATCACAGCCCGCCTGATTTAGGAAGTGCAGAACGGTAGAAAATTGTCCGGGATCGATCCCCCGCAGCTCCACGCTGCCCCCGGCCGCCGCGGCGGCGCAGGCCAGGGTGGAGGCCACGATCCGGTCCGGCACGATGCGCCAGACCAGCCGCTTCTCCGGGCGCAGGCCGGAGACGGTGATCTGGCCGCTGCCCGCGCCCCGGATCTCCGCCCCCATGGCCCGCAGATAGCCCTGGAGGGCCACGATCTCCGGCTCCCGGGCCGCGCCCCGGATCTTCGTCTCCCCCTTGGCGGCACAGGCGGCCAGCATGATGTTCTCCGTGGCCCCCACGCTGGGAAAGGGCAGCTCGATATCCTCTCCGTGGAGCCGGGAGGCGTGGCAGACGATCTCGCCGCCCTCCTCCTCGATCTCCGCCCCCATGGCCCGCAGGGCCGACAGGTGCAGATCTATGGGCCGTTTCCCCAGCTGGCAGCCCCCGGGCAGGGACAGCCGCGCCTCTCCGCAGCGGGCGATGAGCGCCCCCATAAAGATCACGGAGGAGCGCATCTCCTCCATCAGGGAGTGGGGGATGGCGCTGCCGGTGAGGCCGCTGGAGTCTATGTACACGTCGCCGCCCCGCTGTTCGGCGGAGCAGCCCAGGTGCCGGAGAATACGCAGCGCCGCGTCCACATCCCGCAGCTGGGGCACATTCAGCAGTTCGCTCCGTGTGGGACAGACGATGGACGCGGCGATGATGGGGAGGGAGGCATTTTTCGAGCCCTGGACGAAGCAGGCCCCTTCCAGCCTCCTGCCGCCCCGTATGTGCCAAAGTTCCATAGAAGAACCCCCCGTACATTCAAATCATGCCATCCTATGCGGCGGGGGGTTCTTGTGTGAGGCTATTTTTCAGCCAGATCCAATACGATCCGGCAGATCTTCTCCGTAGAGCCGGGCACGGCCAGAGAGCGCATAGCCTGGGACATCTGCTCCAGGCCCTCCCGGTCGCTCAGCAGGGCCCGGACTTCGTTCAGCAGGGTCCCGGCGTCAAACTCGCCCTCTAAAAACACCTTGGCGCCCCCGGCTTTTTCCAGCACGCGGGCGTTCTTCTCCTGATGGTTGTTGGTCACGTTGGGAGACGGCACCAAAATAGCCGGCATCCCCATATAGCTCAGCTCCGCCAGGGTGGAGGCCCCGGCCCGGCAGAGGATCAGGTCCGCCGCCGCCATGACCCGGGGCATATCGTAGATGTACTCCCGGACCTCCGCGCCGCAGCGGGCCGGGTCCGTGCCGGCCTCTGCCAGCTTCTCTGTCAGCCCTGCGTAGTAGCGGCTGCCGGCGGAGTGGATGAGCCGGAAGTCCCTCTGCCCCTCCATGAGCGGCAGCATCTGGGTCAAGATCTCGTTCATGTGCCCGGCGCCCAGAGAGCCCCAGACGGAGACCACCAGGGGCAGCTCCTCCGGCAGGCCCAGCTCCGCCTTGGCCCGGCGCTTGTCATAACCGGCGAAAGCTCCCCGGACCGGGGTCCCCACAGGGACCACCCGCTCCGGGTGGGGATAGTACTGGCGGCTCTCCTCAAAGCCCGTCAGCACCCGGTCCACGTGCTTTGCCAGCATTTTTGTTGTCAGGCCGGGCACGGCGTTGCTCTCGTGTACCGCCGTGGGGATGCCCAGACGGGCGGCGGAGCGGAGCACCGGGTAGCACACATAGCCCCCCGTGCCCAGCACCGCGTCCGGTTTAAACTCCCGGATGATCCGCCTGGCCTCCCGGTTGGAGACCAAGACGTTTTTCAGCGTTCTCAGATTGTGCTCCAGGCCCTGGAGGCTGCGTTCCCGGCTCAGGTTGGTGATCTTCAATGGCCGGATCTCATAGCCCTCCCGGGGCACCAGCTCCATCTCCATCTTGCCCTCGGCCCCCAGAAACAGGATCTCACAGTCCGGCAGCAGCTCTCTCAGCCGGCCGGCCACGGCCAGGGCGGGGTTGATATGTCCGGCGGTGCCGCCGCAGGTAAATAAAAAGCGCATGGGTCCCTATTCCCTTCTCTCTAAGATGTCTCTGGACGCGCTGAGGATGATCCCCATCTCCCCCAGCTGGATCAGCAGCGCCGTGCCGCCGTAGCTGAAAAAGGGCAGGGAGATGCCCGTGCAGGGGACCAAATTGGTCACCACCGCCACGTTTAAAAAGACCTGGACCGCCAGCAGCGTCGTCACCCCGGCGCAGACCAGAAAGCTGAACCGGTCCCGGCAGTGGAGGGCGATCCAGTAGCCCCGCAGGATCAGCAGGGCAAAGAGGGCCAGGATCAGCGCCGCGCCGATAAAGCCCAGCTCCTCACAGACTACGGAAAAAATAAAGTCGTTGTGCTCCTCGGGCAGGTACAAAAACTTCTGCCGGCTGCGCCCCAGGCCCAGGCCGCTCAGGCCGCCGGAACCGATGGAGTACAGGGACTGGACGATCTGATAGCCCTCGTCAGAGGAGCTGGAGAAGGGGTCCAGCCAGGTGCTGATCCGGGAGGAGGCGTAGGGGAAGAAGGCCAGCAGCACGGCCAGCGCGCCTCCAGCCGCCCCAACGGCCGCGATGAACCAGCCCAGACCGGCCCCGCCCAGGAACATCATCACGCCGCCGATGGCGATGATGATGATGGAGGCGGAGAAGTGGGGCTCCAGCACCAGCAGGCCCACGATGACCGCCAGCACTCCCCCGAAGGGCAGGATGCCCCAGCGGAAACTGCGCATCCGGCCCCGGATGCGGCAGATCATGTGGGAAAAGGCCAGGATGACCGCAAGCTTGGCAAGCTCCGAGGGCTGGACAGTGAGTCCGCCCACGCCCAGCCAGCGGCGGGAACCGTTGGCCTTCACGCCGATAAGGGGCACCAGCATCAGCAGCACCAGGGTCAGAGCCAGAAAAGGAAAGGCCCAGCGCCGGTACAGGCCCATGGGCAGCCGGGAGGCCAGGAGCATCGCCCCCACGCCCAGGGCCGCGAAGATCAGCTGCCGGACGAAATAGTAGGCGGCGTTGCCGCCGGTGATGCCGCCCGGGTCGTAATAGGCCCTGGCATAGCTGGAGGACAGCACCATCACCACCCCCATGCTCAGCAGCAGCAGGACCAAAAGGAAAAAACCGCTGTCAAAGCCGCCGCGCCTGTTTTCCTCCGCAGACGCGGAAAAGCCGGCGAGGCGGGCGCTCTCGTAGCGCATCGTTCCACCTCCCGACTTTTCGATCCAGAATCACAGGGGATAGCGAGCCATCACCCCAATAAAGGATATGATCGCAAAGACCAGGGATATACCGGAAAAAAGGACAAAAAGTTCCCGCTCTTTCCACTTTTTTCCCGTCCATCCGCCCAGCTCCAGATGGTGGTGGAAGGGGGCCATGCGGAAGATCCGCTTGCCGTGGGAGAGCTTGAAATAGGTGATCTGGATGATGTCCGACAAAGTCTCGATGATGTAGATGATCCCCAGGGTGACCAGGATCAAGGGCATGTCGTAGGCGAAGGCCAGGGCCGCGATAGCGCCCCCCAGGAAGAGGGAGCCCGTGTCCCCCATGAAGACCTTGGCCGGGTTGAAGTTATAGGTCAGAAAGCCCAGCAGGCCGCCCACCAGGCCGGAGGCGAAGACGCCCAGCTCCAGATAGGCCTCTCCCCAGTAGAAGGCCAGGGCCACGAAGAACAGGCACACCGGGATGGAGGTGCCGGCGGCCAGGCCGTCGATCCCGTCGGTGATGTTCACGGAGTTGACCGTACCCACGATGACGAAGGCCGCGAAGACGAAATACAGCCACTCGGGCATGGTGATCGTCGTATTGAAAAAGGGCACATAGAGGTCCGAGCGCACATAGCCGATCTGCCGCATCAGCAGCACGAAGACCAGCGCCGCCACCAGCTGGAGCAGGAACTTGCTCTTGGCGGTGAGGCCCAGGTTCTGCTTCTTTTTGATCTTCTCCCAGTCGTCCAGAAAGCCGATGGCGCCGAAGACCAGGGCGAAGAGCAGCGCGAAGATATGGACAAAACGGCCCTTTGTCATCCCTTCAAAGCCCACCGTCAGGCAGACCAGGATCTCGGCGGCGATAAACATGACGCCGCCCATGGTGGGCGTGCCGCTCTTAGCCATATGCCAGGTGGGGCCGTCCTCCCGGATCTCCTGCCGGGCTTTTTCCTTTTTCAGCCAGGGAATATAGAACTTCCCGAATACCGTCGAAAACAGGAAGGCCAGCACCAGCGCGGTGATGAGTTTTATCGTCATGGTGTTCTCCCGTTAAAACGCGCCCTCAGCGCGCCGCTTTTCTTTTTTCCAGATGGGCCGCCACGATCTCCCGCTCGTCCATGTGCCGCTTCTCCCGGCCCACGACCTGGTAGTCCTCGTGTCCTTTTCCCGCGAGTAATATTACATCACCGGGGCCCGCGTTGTCAATAGCCCAGGCGATAGCGGCCGGCCGGTCGCAGATCACCTTGCAGGGCGTGCGGCTGTTTTTCATGCCGGCGAGGATCTCCCGGATGATCTCCTCCGGGTCCTCGGTGCGGGGGTTGTCGCTGGTGACCACGCAGAAGTCCGCGTTTTTCGCGGCGATCTGGCCCATGATGGGCCGCTTGCCCCGGTCCCGGTCCCCGCCGCAGCCGAAGAGGGCGATCAGCCGCCCCCGGGTCACGGGCTTGAGGGTCTTCAGCACGTTTTCCAGGGCGTCCGGCGTGTGGGCGTAGTCGATCAGGATTGAGTAGTCCCCGTCGGTGGGCACCACCTCCACCCGGCCCTTCACGCCCTTTGCCGTGGCAAGGGCCCCGGCGCAGTCCTTCAGGCTCAGGCCCAAGGCCAGGCCCGCGGACAGCACGCCTAAAGCGTTGTGCACGGAGAAGAGGCCGGGGATGCCCAGCTTCGTCAGGCACAGCTCTCCGCCGCTGACGGCCGCGAAGCGGACGCCGGAGGCGGACAGCCGGATGTCCTTGGCGGCCAGATCCGCGTCGTTGCGCTCGGCGGAGAAGGTCCGGACGGCGCAGGGCACGCCCTCCATCATCCGCTCTGCCCAGGGGTCGTCCAGGTTGAAGCAGCCGGTCCTCGCCATGGAGAAGAGCTTCTTCTTGGCGGCGGCGTAGGCCTCCATGCTGCCGTGGAAATCCAGATGGTCCTGGGTCAGGTTGGTGTAGACGGCCACATCGAAATCGATGCCCGCCACCCGCTCCAGGCTCAGAGAGTGGGAGGAGACCTCCATCACCACATGGGTGCAGCCCTCATCCGCCATCTGCCGGAAGAGCTTGTGCAGCTCATAGCTCTCAGGCGTGGTGCGCTCGGAGTGCAGGTGCTCCGCGCCGATCATGTTGCCGTTGGTGCCGATGAGGCCCACCTTGGCCCCCTGGACCTCCTCCAGCAGATGCTTCATCAGATAGGTGGAGGTGGTCTTGCCGTTGGTGCCGGTAAAGCCGATCATGACCATCTCTGAGGCCGGGTCTCCGAAGAAATCCCGGCTGGCGAGGGCCAGGCCCAGGCGGCCGTCCGGGGTCTGCACCCAGGGCCCCGGCTCCTCCGGCAGCGTCTCGCAGAGGACCGCCGCCGCTCCGGCCTCCAGGGCCTTGGGGATAAAGCGGTGCCCGTCGGACTCAAAGCCCCGGATGGCCACGAACAGGTCCCCGGGCTTCACCTGGCGGGAGTCATAGGCCACGCCGCCGATCTCCGCCTCCGGGTCCGCTCCGGCCCAGGTGCAGGACAGATCCTTCAAAATGTCTTTCAGCTTCATATTCTTCCCTCAATAACGGCCCAGCATGGAGCCGTCGCTGCTTATAAGCGTCACTTCCACCACCGCCCCGTGGTCCACAGCCGTCCCCGCGGCGATGCTCTGGCTGCTGACGGTCTGCCCCTCCGCGTCCGTGACAGGGCTGGCCGTCTGGATATAGATCCCGTAGTAGGACAGAGCGTCCCTGGCCTCCCGATAGCTCATGCCCGTCAGGTCGGGCACCTGCTCCCGGTCCGCCGAGGGCTCCGCCCCCAGATAGAGGATGACCTCCGTCCCGGCGGCGATCACCGTCCCCGGCGCGGGCAGCTGGGCGGTCACGCGCTCTCCGCTGCCGATGGTCCGGACCCGGAGCTTCGCCTTTTCCAAGCGATTTGCCGCCTCGGCCCGGCTCAGGTCCTTCAGGTCCGGCATAGGCACGTCCATGTTCTCCGCCGCTTCCCCGCTGAGGCTGGGCTCCACCCCCAGATAGGGCAGGATATCCGCCATCATCCGGCCCACCACGGGCGCGGCCATCTGGCCGCCGCTGACGTAGATGCCGGACTCGTTGGACGGGGTGTCCAGGAAGATCAGCACGGCGATCTTCGGGTCGTCCGCCGGGGCAAAGCCGATAAAGGAGACGATGTACTCCTTCTCCCCAGTCTGGGCCTCCAGGCTGACCTTCTCGCTGGTGCCGGTCTTGCCGCCGATCCGGTAGCCGGCCACGGCGGCGTTGCGGCCGGTGCCCTCGTTGGGGTCGCCCACCACCTGCTCCAGCATGGAGCGGACCTGGGCGCTGGTCTCCGGGCTGATCACCTGCCGCACCACCGTGGGCTTGCGCTCATAGGCCAGAGACCCGTCCGGGTTCAGCATTTGGCTGACCACATAGGGCTGCATCAGCTTGCCCCCGTTGACGCAGGCGCTGACCGCCGTGATGAGCTGGAGAGGCGTGATGGTAAAGGTCTGGCCGAAGGAGGCCGCCGCCAGCTGGGACAGGTTCTTCGGGGAACAGAAGGTGTTCCGGCTCCACCAGATGCTGCCGCTCTCCCCGGCCAGGTCGATGCCGGTGACGGCGCTCAGGTTCTCGTCCGGGTCCTCCGTCAGGTTCAAAAAGCCGAAGGCCTCGCAGTACCGGTAGAAGGTCTCCGCCCCCACCCGCTGGCCGATGTTCACAAAGGCCGCGTTGCAGGAGTGCTGGACCGCCTGGGTCAAATTCTGGCTGCCATGGCCCTGGGTCTTCCAGCAGCGGATGGGGCTGGTGCGGCCCAGGACGTTGACGCTGCCGCCGCAGTAGAAGGTGTCGCTGGGGCTGACCGCGTTCTCCTCCAGGGCCATAGACAGGGTGATGATCTTGAAGGTGGAGCCGGGCTCATAGGTGTCTGACAGGGCCTTGTTGCGCCACTGGCGGGCCTGAGCCGCGCTCAGCAGGGCCTGGGCCTCCTCCGGGGTCTCGGCTGCGTCCACGGCGGCCTGAGCCTCCGGGCTCACGGCCAAAAAATCGTTCAGGTCGTAATTCCCCAGGGAGGCCATGGCCAGGATCGCGCCGGTGTTCACATCCATGGCGATAGCCCCGGCGCCGTTGAGGATGTCGTAATCCTCCACCGCCTGCTTCAGATGCTTCTCAATAAAAAACTGGATGCCTGAATCCAGGGTGGTGACGATGTCAAAGCCGTCCTCCCCCGGCACATACTCCTCGAACTGGGAGAACAGCAGGTCCGTGCCGAAGGCGTTGGTGGCCCGCAGGGTGCGGCCGGTGCTGCCGGCCAGGGCGCTGTCGTACTGGGCCTCGATGCCCTCCAGCCCGTAGTTGTCAGTCCCTACGAAGCCGATGACGTGGCAGGCCAGAGAGGAGTTGGGGTAGTAGCGCTTCACGTCCGTCTCTAAACGGACGCCCCGCAGGCCGTACTCGTTTTTGAACTCCCGCACCAGGTCGGCCTGCTCCCGCTCCAGCTTCCGGGCCACGGTGACGTACCAGGAGCCGCTCCGGGAGGCCTTCTCCAGGACCTCCTCATAGTCCAGCTCCAGAAGCTCCGAGAGCTTTCGGGCGATGAGCTCCTTGTCCTCCCCGTACATCTCGATCTCCGCCGGACTCAGGTAGACGTTGTCCACCGAAGCGCTGACGGCCAGGGGCTCCATATTGGCGTCGTAGATGACGCCCCGGGCGGCGGAGGTGGGGGCCTCCCGCAGCTGCTGCTCGATGGCCATCTGCTCATACTTCTCATGGTCCACGATCTGGAGCTTCCAGAGCCGGGCCAGGAGCGCTGCAAAGGCGGCCACGCCGCACAGGAACATGAGGAACAGGGCCCGGCGCAGCATCTGCCGGTTCGGGGCGCCGGCCGGCGGCTGTTCATGCTTTTCTGCCATAGTGTTTCACCTGCAAACAGAAAGGATAGTCTCTCCTATCTATATTCACAGGCTTATCCACATTATGCTTGTCTTTAATTATGCTTGTTCTCTATCCCTCGCTGTCCAGCCGGAGCACTTCGATCTGGCCGGGCTGGCAGCGCTGCATCCCCAGCTCCTGGGTGGCGTAGCGCTCGATCTCCTCCAGGCTCAGGCTGCTCTCGCAGCGGGCCCGGAGGACGGCGTTGTCCTCTTCCAACTGCTCTACCTGCCTCTCCAGGCCCGCCGCCCGGTCATTGACGGCGGCCAGCTTGATAGAAGTCAGCAGGGACAGGATCAGCAGCAGAGCCGAAAAGCAGAAGCCCACGGCCCGAAACAGGTTTTCGCACACTCTCTTCATGGCCTCACACCCTCTCCGCCACGCGCAGCTTGGCGCTGCGGGCTCTTGGGTTCCGCTCCAGCTCCTCGTCCCCCGGTAGGATGGGCTTGCGGCTGACGCTCTTGAGCGTCTGCACAAAGCCGCAGGTACAAACCGGGGCCTCTCTCGGGCAGGTGCAGCCCCGCTCCCGGGCCGCGATGCCGTTTTTGACGATCCGGTCCTCCAGGGAGTGGAAGCTGATGACGCAGAGCCTGCCGCCGGGCCGGAGCCTGTCCGGCGCGGTGTCCATCATGGCGGCCACGGCCCCCAGCTCATCGTTGACGGCGATGCGGATGGCCTGGAAGCAGCGCTTGGCCGGGTGCTGCTTCTCCCGGAGGGCAGCGGCGGGCATGGCGCCGCGGATGATCTCCGCCAGCTTCAGGGTGCTCTCCACCGGCTTTTTCTCCCGGGCGGCCCGTATGGCGGCGGCGATGCGCCGGGCGTGGCGCTCCTCGCCGTACTCGAAGAAGATCTTCGTCAGCCGCTCCTCGCTCCAGGTATTCACCACCTGGAAGGCCGTCAGGCTCTCGCCCGCGTCCATGCGCATGTCCAGCGGCGCGTCGTTCCTATAAGAAAAGCCCCGCTGCGCTTCATCCAGCTGGGGCGAAGATACACCCAGGTCGAACAGCATCCCGTCCACCGCATCCAGGCCCAGAGAGTCTAGAATAGCGGCGGTGTTGCTGAAATTCCCGTGGATCAATGTGACTTTGTCCCGGTAAGGGGCCAGGACCTCTCCGGCCCGGCGGATGGCCGTCTCGTCCCGGTCGATGCCGATCAGGCGGCCGGACGTAAGAAGGGACGCTATCCGGGCGGAGTGGCCTCCCATTCCCAGCGTCCCGTCCAAATAGACCCCATCCGGGCGGATGTTCAGATTTTCGATGCACTCGTTCAGGAGCACGGGGACATGTCCGTTTCCTTCCATCAGAACTCCAGCTCCTCCATGACGGCGGCGATGTTCTCCGGCGTGGTCTCCAGGGCGAAGACGCTGTTCCAGGTCTCGCTGTCCCAGAGCTCGGCGTGGTTGTTGCAGCCCACCACGGTGACGTTCTTTACAAAACCCGCGTAGTCCCGCAGATTCTGTGGGATCAAAGCCCGGCCCTGGGCATCCAGCTCACAGCGGGCCGCGTGGGCGAAGAGCGGGCGCATCCTGCGCTGCTTCACATAGGGCATGGCATTGACCTTCTCAGAGAAGGCCCTCCAGGCCTCACTGCTGTAGGCGCAGAGGCAGCGGTCCATGGACAGCGTGACGAAAAAAACATCGCCCAGCTCATCTCTGAGCTTGGCCGGTATAAAAATACGCCCCTTATTATCGAGAGAATGTTGATACTCGCCCGTCACGGAAACTGCCCCCCAACCCTGAAAAAAAGCTCCATCTTCCACCACTTTGAACCACTTTCCTCTACCATTATAGGGGTTGTCCCCCTAAAAAGCAAGGATAATTTTTTGTTGCTTTTTGTCTTTTTTCTTCCACCTTTCCCAGACAGAGAAGAGTGGAAATGTTTTCAAAAGGCTCTGCTTCAGGCACTGCGGAGCTTTTCCCGCCCCATGCCGGAAAAACGGCGGAAAAGCCGGGATAATTTCATTTACAGCTTTCGTTCACACTTTTAATCTAAGGGACGAAAGGGGGCTGTATAAACATGGAAGTTAAGAATAATATTGCAGCCAAGCTAAACGACGTTATGAAACAACGGGATCTGAGTATCGCGGAATTCTCCAAGGAGCTGGGGATCGCCCGCTCCTCTCTCCAGGGCTATATACGGGGGAACGTGGAGATGAGACTGGATACGGCGGAGCTGGTCTCCGGCAAAATAGGCTGCACTATTCAACTGGTCGACGGGACCCAGGAGCCTCCCACGCAGAGCCTGGAGCTGTTTGTCAGCTCCCTCCACCCTTCCCTGCTCCCTCTGGTGGAACATTCCAAGCAGATGATGGCGGAGCTGCAGATCCTCTCTGACAAGCTGTATGAAATGGAGCTCCAGTCGGGAGGGGACGAGTCTTGAATCCGCCCGACACAGAGCTCACCAAGGTCTCGCGCCGGAAGCTGCTGCGCCTGGCCAGCTACCGGGTCCCCATGACGGTCACGGAGGGGCAGCTCCGGCATGGAAACATTTATTACTACTGCCCCCGCTGCCGCTGCCCTCTTGACCGGGAGTACATGGCCTTCTGCGTGCGCTGCGGCCAGAAGCTCAGCTGGCGCAGCCGCAAAAAGGCCCGGATCATCTGCTCTGAGCCGGACTGAGATCTCCCATCCTGAAAACTGCATTTCACTCACTCCATTCGACAGCATTTTTCTTGACAAAAAATGCCCCGTCCTGTAATCTGGAGGCACACTATCAGGAAAGGACGGTCATCCCATATGGCTGGTAAATCTATTGAAGAGCGCATCACACTGATCGATGCCAAGATCGCCAAGAAGAAAGCCGAGATCGCGGAGCTGGAGGCCAAAAAGCAGGAGCTCCTCCACCCCGTCACCATGAAGGACGTGCTGGACAAGGCCAAGGAAGCGGGCCTCTCCCCCAAGGAGGTAGCCGCGAAGCTGGGCCTGGAGCTTTAAAAAAGCGCGAAAACAGCCGCATCGGTTTGCAAGCCGATGCGGCCGTTTTTTGTTGCCTCAGGTATGGAAGAAAGCTTTTTATTCGTCCTCGCCCCGGCGGGCGGGCTTGGCAGGGGCGGGAGCGGAAGGACCACTGGCGGCGCGGATAGCGTTGTGCATGCCCTGGATGGTGCTCAGGGCGCTGCCCACGCTCTCCTCGGTCTGGCGCATGATGTCCTCCACATAGTCGCTGGCGGCCTTGCGCAGTTCCTTGGAGCGGGCCTCGGCGGAGGCGATCATCTCCGCGCTCTTGACCTTGGCCACCCGGATGATCTCCTGCTCCTCTACCATGGCGCGGGCCTTCTCCTCGGCGCTCTTGCGCAGGGCCTCGGCCTCCCGCTTGGCGTTGCCGATAAACTCGTCCCGGGCGGAGACCAGGCGCTTGGCCTCTGCGATGGAGTTGGGGAGGCTGGCCTTGATATCGTTGATGATCTCAATGGCCTTTTCCCGCTCGATGATGCACTTGTCGTTGCCCAGGGGGACGCCCCAGGCCTCGGTGACCATGCCGTACAGGATATCCAACAGCTCAATAACGTCGTTATTTTCCATCATGGCTCCTCCACTGCTTCGCTTTTCTCTCGATATCTTCTATGATCTCATTGGGGACCAGACCGCTCAGGTCCGCCCCATATTGCGCCATCTCCCGCACCACCGAGGAGCTGAGGAAAGTGTACTTCCCGTCCGAGGTGAGGAACATCGTCTCCAGAGAAGGATTGATCTTTTTATTGATGAGATTCATCTGAAACTCATACTCAAAATCCGAGGCGGCCCGGAGCCCCTTCACCAAGACCGCGCCCTCATGGGCCTTGGCGTACTCGGCGAGCAGGCCGGAATAGCTGTCCACCGTGACGTTGGGATAGCGGCTCACCGCCCGCCGGACCATATCCACCCGCTCCTCCACGGTGAACATGGGGGAGGTCTTGGTGGAGTTGAACATGACGCAGACGATGACCCGGTCAAAGATCCGGGAGGTGCGGCGGATGATGTTCAGGTGGCCCAGGGTGATGGGGTCGAAGCTTCCGGGGCAGATGGCGATACTCATCAGCGGTTTTCCTTTTCGTAAACGCAGATTTTAACAGTCCCGTAGCCGTACTCCCGGCGTTTGCGGTAGGGCCCGGTCATGTCCGGCAGCGCCGTCTGGCGGCGCGCCTCGCACAATATTATACCACCATCCGACAATATGTCAACCGAATTGATGGTTTTTAACACGGGCTCATACAGGCCCGCGTCATAAGGCGGGTCCACAAAAATCAAGTCAAAGCTGCCGCAGCGGCGCAGGAAGGACAGGGCGTCCTCCCGGAACACCGGGGCGCTCATGCCGCAGCTTTTCAGATTCTCCTTCACAAGCTTCACGGCCTCGGCGCTCTGGTCCACAAACACCGCCTCCGCCGCTCCCCGGCTCAGGCACTCGATGCCCAGCTGGCCGGTGCCGGCGAAGAGGTCCAGCACCCGCCGGCCCTCGATGTCGAACTGGATGATGTTGAAGACCGACTCCTTCACGTTGTCCGTGGTGGGCCGGATATCGGCGTTGGCGGGGGCCTTCAGCTTCCGCCCCCGGGCGCTGCCGGTAATGACTCTCATGCTTCCTTCCCCTCCTCTTTCTCCGGGTGGGCCCAGGCGTAGACCGTCCGGGCCGTATCCTTCGGCAGCACCTGCTCCAGCTCCTCCAGCCCCGCCTCCCGGACGGCCTTCACAGACTTGAAGCGCTTGATGAGCGCCTCCCGCCGCTTGGGGCCCACGCCGGGGATCTTGTCCAGGGCCGAACCGTAGCTCTCCCGGCGGAGGCTCCGCTGGTACTCGATGGCGCTGCGGTGGGTCTCCTCCTGGATAGAGCCGATGAGGGCGAAGAGGGCCTGGTTGCCGCTGATGCCGGTCTCCCGGCCGTCGGGGCCGATCAGGGCCCGGGTCCGGTGCCGGTCGTCCTTGACCATGCCGTAGATGGGCAGGCTCAGGCCCAGCTCCGCCGCCGCCTGTACGGCCGCCGCGGCGTGGGTCTCTCCCCCGTCGATGAGCAGCAGGTCGGGCAGCGGGGCAAACTTCTCGTCCCCGTCGCAGTAGTGCTTCAGGCGGCGGTACACCGCCTGGTACATGCTGGCGTAGTCGTTGCGGATCTCCATGTCCCGGATGCGGAACTTCCGGTAGTCCTTTTTCAGGGGCCGGCCCTCCACATGGACGGTCATGGCCGCCACGATCCCGGTATCCCCCAGGTTGGACACGTCGAAGGCCTCGATCCGGGCGGGATAGCTCTCCAGGGCCAGGGCCTTTTGGAGCCATTCCAGGGTCTTGGAGCGCCGCTGGGCGGCGGTGGTGCGCCGCTGGACCTCCTCCCGGGCGTTCAGCGCCGCGCTCTCGATGAGCCGCAGGCGCTCGCCCCGCTTTGGGGTCTCGATATAGACCCGCCTTCCGGCGGCCTCGCTCAAAAGCCGCTCCAGCTCCTCCCGGTCCTCGATCTCGCAGGGCAGCAGGATGGTCTTGGGCCAGGCGCCCCGGGTGCCGGTATAGGTCTGCCGGACCAGGCCGGAGACGGCCTCCGCGTCCTCCTCCAAGGGCTCCTCCATCATCTCCACGTCCTTGCCCACCAGGTCCCCGCCGGTGAAATGCAGCACGGTAAAGCAGCTCCGGGCGCCCCGGCAGAAGCCCACGGCGTCGGTATCGGCGAAGGCGGTGGAGATGACCCGCTGCTTGTTGGCAAGGCCCTCCACGGCCCGGAGCCGGTCCCGCAGCTCGGCGGCCTTCTCAAAGCGCAGCTCCTCCGCCGCCTGCTCCATCTGCTGCCGGAGGCTGTCGATGAGCTCTCCGCTCTTGCCGTCCAGGATCAGCAAGACCTGGCGCATCCGGTTTCGGTAGTCCTCGGCGCTGCTGTCTTTCAGGCACCAGCCGGCGCAGCTGCCCATGTGGTAGTTCAGGCAGGGCCGCTCCTTGCCGATGTCCCGGGGGAATTTCCGGGAGCAGTCAGGCAGCAGCAGGGCCTTCTGGAGGGTGGCGATGATGCTCTTGGTCTGGCCCCGGCTGCCGTAGGGGCCGAAATACCGTGCCCCGTCCTTGCCGCTGCGGCTGGCCAGACTCATGCGGGGATAGGCGGCCTTCTCGTCCACCCGGATGAAGGGATAGCCCTTGTCGTCCTTCAACAGGATGTTGTAGCGGGGCTTATGGCGCTTGATGAGGGAGTTTTCCAGCACCAGGGCCTCGAATTCGCTCCCCGCCACGATCACGTTGAAGTCCGCCACCTTCTCCACCATGGCCGCCACCTTGGGCAGGTGCTCCCCGTGGAAATAGCTGCTGACCCGGTTTTTCAGCTTCTTGGCCTTGCCCACGTAGATCACTTCGCCCCGGCTGTCCAGCATGATGTAGACCCCCGGCAGCAGCGGCAGATTATTCGCTTTTTCCCCCAGAGTCTCCAGAGCGGCCATAGCCGAAGTCCTCCTCAGGCAGTCGCTTTTTCTTTACCAAACATACACCACACCGTTACAGATACGACCACGATCACGCAGCCGATCAGCGCGTAGAAGCCCGGCCGCTCTCCGTCGAACAGGAAGACCCACACCGGGTTCAAAAGCGGCTCCACCGCCCCCAGCAGGCAGCAGGCCAGCGGCGGGCAGCTGGCCGTCGCCTTCACATAGAGTATGTACGAAATGCCCAGCTGGAAAACCCCCAGCACCAAAATGCTCAGCACCGCCGGGGCGCTTATGGGCGTGGGCGTAAAGATCACGAAGGGAAGGCCGATGAGGAAAGTGAGGAACTGGCCGGTGACGATGGCGCTGAAGCGGGCCTCCCCCTGGAGCTCCCCCACGGTCATATACATACCCGCCATGAACATCCCCGCCGCGATAGCCACTAAGTTTCCAGCCACGTAGCCGGGCTGGAGCTGGTCGAAGAAGAACAGGGCGATCCCCGCCAGGGTGCACAGCACCGCCAGCAGGTCTGCCCGGCGGACGCGGGTCTTCAGAAACAGGGCGGAGAAGATGACGATGAACACCGGGGAGGTGAACTGGAGCACGATGGCATTGGCCGCCGTGGTCAGCTTGTTGGACACGGTAAAGCAGGTGTAGACGCAGGCGGTCAGGACTCCCGAGAGCAGGGTCTGTCGGTTCAGCTCATAGCGCAGGCCCTTGACGCGCATGTACGCAGCGATGGTCAGCCCGGCGATCAGGCTGCGCATGGAGGCTACGGCAAAGCCGTTCCAGGGCACCAGCTTTATAAAGATCCCCGCGATGCTCCACAGAGTCGCGCAGAGGAGCATTTCTAAGATGGCGACGTTTTCCTTTTTCATATCTTGCCTCCCAGGAAGATTCTCAAAACATTTTGAATAGGGGCGTACCTTCCGGTACGCCCTCAGCATGCGGCAAAGCCTATAAGACTTTGCCGCATGCTTCTGCGCCACTTTTTTCAGAAGAGCAAGCCCTTCTGAAAAAACTCGCTATGCCCGGCAAAAGCCCGGCAAGCCGGGCATTTGCTGGCGCTGGCGTCAGGACATCACCGCAGAGCCATGTGAGCGGCCTAAAGGCCGCCACATCGGCAGGCGGTAATGTCTTCCTTCTCAAACCGAAACAGATGTTTCGGTTTGAAGAGGAGGAGCAGCGGCGTGAACGAGCTTTCGGCGCTCCGACGGAAGCGAGTGAGCGGAGCTTGCGACGACGAGGGGGTCTTGCCCCCTCGCGCTCCCCCGCTGCTCAGTTGTTTCTCAGCGCAGCATAGTTTTTCTACAGTCTAAGGGGCGTGCCAAATGGCACGCCCCTTACGACAGCTTTTGAAAGGATCACTCAGAGAAGTCGGAATCGATCAACTCAGCCAGGGTCGCGATCGCCGCATCCTCGTCCGTGCCGTCCGCGATGATGGTGACGGCAGTGCCTTTAACGATACCAAGAGAGAGCACACCCAGCAGGCTCTTGGCATTGACCCGTCTCTCATCTTTCTCGACCCAGATGCTGCTCTTGAACTCGTTGGCTTTCTGAATAAAGAAAGTCGCGGGTCTGGCGTGAAGGCCCACCTGATTGTTGATGACAACTTCTTTGGTTATCATACACTCCACTCCTTAACATAATAATAAATAAGGTAGAATCCCCAAATCCACGGATATACATTAGCAAATTTTTAGCCAATCGTCAACCGCTTTTCTTTGTTTCGTTGTTTTGCCCATGAATTTGCGAAACTGTTAGGAATTTTTATTTCAGTTCGACAACGGTCACGCCCGTTTCTCCCTCGCCGTAGCGGCCCAGGCGGAAGGATTTGACGCTTTTGTTGCGCCGGAGCATCTGCTGCACGGCGGTGCGCAGGGCGCCGGTGCCCTTGCCGTGGATAATGCGCACCGACTCCAGCCGGGCCATCACCGCGCTGTCGATATAGCGCTCCGCGGCGGCCACGGCCTCGATGGACTCCATGCCCCGCAGGTCGATCTCCGAGGGGACGACGGCGGAGCGGAGCGTGGCGCCGCCGGAGCCCGCCGCCGGCTTTTTCGGGGTGAAGACCCCCTCTAAGAGCAGCACCTCATCCTCCTTGGCGGTCACGGTCATGATCCCCGCCCGCAGGCTCAGCTCCCGCTCCGGGGAGATGGAGATCACCTCCGCCTTCAGGCCCAGGGACTTGATCTGCACCGTGTCCCCCGGCCGCAGGGGCCGGGCGGACTTTTTCTCAGGCTCCGGGGCGGCGGGGGCGGGCCGCAGGCTCTCCTCGGACTGGTTCAGCCGCCGCAGCAGCTGGCTCCTGGCCTCGTTGACCCGCTGGGCGTCCTCCTCCTGATTTGCCCTCTTGCGCATCTCGTCCAGCTCCCGGAAGGTGTCCTCGGCGGTCTGCCGGGCCTCGGAGAGGATGCGCTCCGCCTCCCGGCGGGAGCGCTGGTCCGCCTTCTCCAGACGCACCTCCAGCTCTGCCCGGAGGAAGGCGGCCTTTTTGGCGTTCTCCTCCGCCTGCCGGAGCTTCTGTTCGGCCTCGATCCGGTCCTTCTCCAGCATGCGCCGGGTCTGCTCCAGCTTCTCGATGGTGGCCTCGAAGCTGGCGCTCTCGGCCCCCACCCGCCTCTTGGCGTCCTCGATGACCGCCTCCTCCAGGCCCAGGCGGCCGGAGATGGCAAAGGCGTTGGATTTGCCCGGGATGCCCACCAGCAGCCGGTAGGTGGGCCGCAGAGTCTCCACATCGAACTCGCAGGAGGCGTTCTGGACCCGCTCCTCGTTGGTGGCGTAGACCTTCAGCTCCGCGTAATGGGTGGTGGCGGCGATGACCGCGCCGCTTCTCCGGGCCCGCTCGATGATGGCGATGGCCAGGGCCGCCCCCTCGGTGGGGTCCGTGCCGGCCCCCAGCTCGTCGAAGAGCAGCAGGGAGCGCTCATCGCACTCGGCCAGGATGCCCACGATATTGGTCATATGGGCCGAGAAGGTGGACAGATTCTGCTCGATGCTCTGCTCGTCGCCGATATCCGCCAGGATGCGGCCGAAGACCGGGAGCCGGCTCCCATCGGCGGCGGGGATGTGCAGGCCGCACTGGTTCATGGCGGCCAGCAGCCCGATGGTCTTGAGAGTGACCGTCTTGCCGCCGGTGTTGGGGCCGGTGATGATGAGCGTGTCGAACAGCTCCCCCAGCTCCAGGTCGATGGGCACCGCCTTGGCCTTGTCCAGCAGCGGGTGCCGGGCCCGGCGCAGGACGATTCCCTCCCCCTCCAGGCAGGCCGCCTGGCCCTCCATCTCGTAGGAGAGCTTGGCCTTGGCAAAGATCAGGTCCAGCCGCACCAGCAGCTCATAGTCCGATTCGATATCGTCCTTATGTTCAGCGCAGCCTGCGGATAGCTCCGCCAGGATGCGCTCGATCTCCAGCTTCTCCTTGGCCGCCAGCTCCCGCAGCTCGTTGTTGGCCCGGACGGCGGCCATGGGCTCGATGAACAGGGTCATGCCTGAGGCGGACACGTCGTGCACCAGGCCGTTGACCGCGCCCCGGTGGTCGGCCTTTACCGGGACCACATAGCGGTCGGAGCGCATGGTGATGATGGGCTCCTGGAGGGCCTTGGCGTAGGAAGGAGAGGAGATGATCTTCTGCAGTGCGTCCCTGGCCCGGGTGGCCGCCGCCCGCATCTGCCGGCGCAGGGAGGCCAGCTCCGAGGAGGCGCTGTCCGCGATCTCGTCCTCGCCCAAAATGGCGTTGCCGATCTTGTCCTCCAGGAATTTGTTGCCCCGCAGGGCGTAAAACAGGGAGTCGATGCAGGTCTTGCTCTCGTCCTGCGCGTCGATATAGGCCCGGGCCAGCCGGGCGCAGCGCAGCAGCGCCGCCACATCCAGCAGCTCCCGGGTGTTCAGCGCGCCGCCCAGTTCCGCCCGGTAGAGGGAGCCCCGGATGTCCTTCACGCCGGAGAAGGAGGGCGCCCCCTTCAGGATCATCCGCTGCTTGGCGGCGTCGGTCTCCTCCAGCCTCCGCCGGACCTCGGGCAGGCTGTCCGAGGGGCTCAGGGCCAGGGCCCGCTCCTTGGCGGTAGGGCTGACGGCGTGCCGGGCGAGCATTTCCAGCACGGCGGGCAGCTCCAGGGTCCGCAGGGATTTTTCATAAAAGTCCATTTTTTACCGCACTTTCTTCCAGTAGTCCAGGGTGGAAAAGCCCCGCTCCGTCCGCTCCAGCAGATAGCGCTCCGCCGCGACGGAGAAGCGCTCCAGAGCCTCCCCCTCCAATCGAAAGGAAAACAGCTGCCGGGCCGGGGCGGAGATCACATAGCGCAGCGCCGCCAGGGAGGCGGGGCAGAGCGCCGCCCCACGGCGGCCGCTCTCCCGGCAGGCCCGGCAGCAGACCGTCCCCTCCCCGGTCAATAAAATTGGGTCCTCCGGCTCGCTCCTGCCGCAGACAGCGCAGGCGGAGAGGGCCGGCTCGTAGCCGGACAGGGCCATGAGACGCAGCTCAAAGGCTCCCTTCACCAGCTCCGGCGCGGCCAGCTCCCGGCTTACAGCAAAGAGGGAGTTGAGCCCCAGCTGCAAAAGAGCCGGGTCCGGCTGGTCCTCCACGCTCAGCGCCTCCAGGCACTCGGCGAAATAGCAGCCCAAGGCCAGGCGGCCCACATCCGTCCGCAGGCCCTCAAAGGGCTCCAGCACCGTCCCCTCGTTCACCGACCAGCGGCCCCGGTTGCCGAAGAGGGTCAGCTCGGCATAGGTCAGCTGCTGGGTCGCGGCGGCGGTCCGGCTGCTCTTGCGCAGGGCCCCCCGGGCCCGGGCGGTGATCTTTCCCTCCGTGTCCGTCAGGAGGGTCAGGATCCGGTCCGCCTCCTTGTACCGCACCTCCCGCAGCACCAGGGCTTTCACATTCTTGTACATGTCTGTAAATTATGTAAACCATCAGTCCGCAGGCCGGGGCGCAGAGCCCGGCGCGGCACGTTTCTTTTTCTTCTTTTCCCGCTCCTCCGCCGTCTTGTACAGCAGGTAGTACAGCGGGTCTCCGGTGCTGGCAAAGGCCTGCCAGATGGCGTCGTCCTTCAACGAGATCACCTCTGGCCTTAGTATTCCCCGCAGGCCCCGTCAAACACCTGGAATCATTTGTTATTCATCCCCCGTAGCCCAGGTTCCTCAGCTGGGACACGGAATCCCGCCAGTTCTCCTTGACCTTGACCCAGGTCTGCAAATAGACCTTGGTCCCCAGAAAGGCCTCCATATCGGTCCGGGCCAGCTCCCCGATCTTTTTGAGCATAGCGCCCTTTTTGCCGATGATGATGCCCTTGTGGCTGTCCTTTTCGCAGAAGATGGTCATCTCCAGCTCGATGACCCCGTCCTCCCGCTCGGTAAAGCGGGTCACCTCCACGGCGGTGCCGTGGGGGATCTCTTTGTCCAGGCACAGCAGCAGCTTCTCCCGCAGGAGCTCCGAGCAGATCTGCCGCTCCGGCTGGTCGGTGATCATGCTGTCTGGGAACAGATGGGGGCCGGGCTCTGCGAATTTCTCCAGCTCCTCAAAGAGCTCGTCCAGGCCCTCGCCGGTCTTGGCGGAGACGGGCAGGATGGCGGCAAAGTCATAGGCGGCTGCATAGAGGGCCATGACCTCCAGCAGCCGGGACTTCTCCACCGTGTCGATCTTATTGATGCCCAGCAGAGCCGGGGCCCTGGTCTGGCGCAGGCGCTCGATGATGGCCTCCTCCTGGGGGCCGATGGCCGCCACCGGCTCCACCAGCAGCAGCACTCCGTCCACATCCGCCACGCTCTCCCGCACCACGTTGACCATGTAGTCCCCCAGCTTCGTCCGGGGCTTGTGGAAGCCCGGCGTGTCCAGGAACACGAATTGGGTGTCCCCCCGCAGGGCGATGCCCGTGATCCGGTTGCGGGTGGTCTGGGGCTTGTCCGAAACGATGGCGATCTTCTCCCCCACCAGGGCGTTGGTGAGGGTGGATTTGCCCACGTTGGGCCGGCCGCAGATGGTGATCATCGCAGATCTTGTCATAAGTCAATCGTCTCCCATAATGTCTTTTTCCCGGGCGCGCATCTGGCGCTTCATGGGGCCCTCGTCCGTGTGGTCGTAGCCCAGCAGATGCAGCACCGAGTGGACGGTCAGGTACATGAGCTCCCGGTCGAAGCCGTGGCCCAGTTCCTCCCCCTGGCTCTCGCAGCGGGAGAGATCAAGCAGCATGTCCCCCAGCAGGACCTTGCCGCTGTCTGGCTCCCGCTCGCAGAGGGCAGGGTCGAAGCGCCCCGGCTCCAGCTCGTTGAGGGGGAAGGACAGCACATCCGTCTCCCGGTCCAGGCCCCGGAATTCCCGGTTCACCCGGCGGATGCCCTCGTCGTCGGTGAGCAGGACGCTGATGAGGCAGGGCGCGTCGATCCGCTCCGCCTCCAGCGCCATGACGGCGGCCTTTTTTATAAGCGCGGCCGCCCTGTTGTGCCCCAGGTTCCGCTTCTCCCGGCTGACGGCGATCTCGTGTTCCATCTCTCTTATCCCTTCTTACTTATCCCTTCTTGTACCGCTTGGGCGGCAGCTTTTTGGCGGGGGCGGCGGGGTGCTCCTTGTCGTATACCTCGTAGGCCTCGATGATCTTCTGCACCAGCCGGTGCCGCACCACGTCCGAACCGGTCAGGCGGCAGACGGCGATGTCCTCGATCCCGTCCAGCACCTTCATGGCCACCTTCAAGCCGCTGGTCTTGTCCTCCGGCAGGTCGATCTGGGTGATGTCCCCGGTGATGACCACCTTGGAGCCGAAGCCGATGCGGGTCAAAAACATCTTCATCTGCTCCCGGGAGGTGTTCTGGGCCTCGTCCAGGATGATGAAGCTGTCGTCCAGGGTCCGCCCGCGCATATAGGCCAGAGGGGCCACCTCGATATTGCCCCGCTCCAGGTATTTCTGATAGGTGTCCGCCCCCAGCATGTCGAACAGAGCGTCGTACAGGGGCCGCAGATAGGGATCCACCTTGCTCTGTAAGTCCCCCGGCAGGAAGCCCAGCCGCTCTCCCGCCTCCACGGCGGGCCGGGTCAGGATGATCCGGTTGACCTCCTCGGCCCGGAAGGCCGCCACGGCGGCGGCCACGGCCAGATAGGTCTTGCCGGTGCCGGCGGGGCCGATGCCCAGGGTGACGGTGTTGTGGGCGATAGCGTCGCAGTAGGTCTTCTGGCCCAGGGTCTTGGGCTTGATGGGCTTGCCCTTGGCGGTGATGCAGATCACATCCCCCGCCAGCTCCCCGATCTTGGTCTCCTTGCCCTCGGACACCAGCTTGAGGATATAGCGCACATTCTGCGCGTCGATATTCTCCCCCTTGGCGGCCAGGGTCAGCAGGCCGTTGATGGCCTTCTCCGCAAGCAGCACGTCCTCCGCCTCGCCGCAGATGTGGATCCTGTTGTCCCGGTCCAGGACCTTGACCCCCAGCTCCGTCTCGATGATGCGCAGGTTCTGGTCAAAGGAGCCGAACACGCTGATCACGTGCTCCATCCGCTCAACTTCAATGGTTTTATCTATCATTGGTACCGTTCCTTTCAGGGGGCTGCCAACTCCCGGCAGACGGCGATATTCTCCCGGCAGCGTGCCCGGAGGGTCACCTGCAAAAGCTCGCCGGAGCGGGAGACGGAGAAGCCGGAGGAGACGATCTCCCCGTCGATGCTCTCCCGCAGGGAGGCGTAGAGCCGCCGCTGCATCTCCTCCGCCCGGCCGCTGTCCGCGGCGGGGGCGGTCTCCGGCCAGACCTGCTCCTCCCGGATCAGCGTCACCGGGAGGGCAAACAGGCCTTTGATCCCTAAAGTATATTCATAAACGATTTTATCCCGTTCGTCAAGACGCTTTCCGCTCTCCAGGTAAAAATTTATCCGTTTTTTCCCCAATCGGAGGGCAAAACGGTCAGAAACACGCCCTTCCCCGGTCTTCAGCTCCTCTTTCGCGGGGCTCACCGCCGTCAGCTCGTACCAGGTGTCGGCCAGGACCTCCGCCTGGGCCCGTACCTGCCGGGCGGGCCGGGTCAGGCTGTCCACCGTGCCGCTGACCAGGGTCTCCCCCCGGACCACGGCCTGGCCCTTGGCGGCCAGGGGCTTGCCGCTGAGGACGGACACCCGGTTTATGATGCCCGTTTTCCCCGCCAGGATATCCGCCGGCCGGTCCTCCTGGATAATTTCCGGCTTCTCCAGCCGCTCCGACAGCAGCACCACCGCCCGGGAGCCGCTGACGTTCACCGTCATCCAGGCAAGCTCCGGAAGCTCCGTGAGCATCCGGCTGCGCACCAAGTCCGCCGACAGGCCCGGCCACCAGGTCCCCAGGCCCACGCCGCAGTCCTCCAGGGCCCGGAGCACCCGGCCCTGGCTGAGCTTGTCGCAGCCCCGGACGTCGATCTCCCAGATAAACAGGGAGGAGAGGGCCAGCAGCGCCGCCGCCAGCGCCCCCGACAGCAGCAGCCATTTCCGCCGCCGCAGAAGGCGCCGGTCCCGGCTGCCGCCCCGCCGGTCCAGGATCTTCAGCTCGCACATGGCCCCTGCGGCCGCCGTGCGGAGCTTCTCCAGTTCCTTTTCGTACACGGTCAGCCGGAGGGTGTAGGCGTCCACGCTCTCCAGGTCCCAAAATACGATGGCCCCCAAGGCGCAGGCGTTCAGCACCGCCTCCGGGAAGATGCCGCAGATCTCCGCCCGCACCGTGCCCTTGATCCGTTCCAACAGCTTCGCCATGCTCACTCCCATTCCACGCTTTTCACGTCTCCGCCGATCAGCAGCTCCCCGCCGTTCATGGCCAGCAGCTGCATGCCGCTGCCGCTGAGGCTGATCTTGCCCCGGGGCACGGCCACCACGATCCGCTCCGGCCCGTATTCCAAAATGCCCCGGTGGTTTTCCACCAGGGCCCTCCTCCCGGCCGTCACGCTCAGCTTTGCCGCTCCCAGCAGGGCGTCCTCCGGCAGGGAGAGCCTCTCGGCCAGGCCGGACGCCAGGGCTCCGATTTTCTTCATAACCGCCACCCCCCGTCCGTATAAACCTATGCCGCCGGACATAGTTTGATACATGGACAAGAAAACCCGTTGAAAGGAGCCCCCATGAAAAACAAGCTCTCCATCCTGGCCGCCCTCAGCGCCCTTTTCTGCCTGATCGCCGCCTCCGGGCAGGTGATCGACTGCTGCCGGGGCGGCCTGCGGGTCTGCGCGGAGCTCATCCTCCCCTCCCTCTTCCCCTTTTTCGTTCTCAGCGGCCTCCTGAGCCGGCTGGGCTTTCCCGCCCTGCTGGGCCGGCTCATCGCTCCCGCTGCCGCCCGGCTCTTCCGGGTCTCCGGCCCGGGGGCCTCGGCCCTGGCTGTGAGCCTCTGCGGGGGCTATCCCATGGGGGCCTCCTACATAGCGGACCTGGTCCGCTCCGGCCAGATCGGCCTGCGGGAGGCGGAGCGGCTGCTGGCCTTCTGCAACAACTCCGGCCCCGCTTTCGCGGTGGGAGCCCTGGGCGTGGGCGTTTTCAGCTCGGCCAGGGCGGGCCTGCTGCTCTACGCCTCCCATGCCCTGGCCGCCCTGCTGACCGGGTTCCTGCTCCGGGGCCGGGGTGAAAAAACGTCGCCCGAGCTGCATCTTTTGGAAGCCGCCCCGCCCATGCCCCTCTCCAGGGCGCTGCCGGAGGCGGTGCGGCAGGCGGTGCTGTCGGTGCTGAGCGTCTGCGGCTTTGTGGTCTGCTTCACGGTGCTGACGGGGCTGCTGGAGGCCGGGGGCCTCTTCTCCTCAGCGGCGGGATGGCTGGCCGCCCTCACGGGGGCGGAGCTCCACGCCGTCCGGGCCCTTCTCAGCGGGCTTTTGGAGCTGGGCAGCGCCGCCGCCTCCATGCAGGGTCTGGCCCTGACGCCGGGGAATCTGGCCTTAGCCGCCGGGGTGTTGGGCTGGGGCGGCCTCTCCGTCCAGTTCCAGACCCTGTCCGTTCTGGACGGAACGGACATAAAAAGCACCCTGCATCTGGCAGGGCGCTTTTTGAGCGCGTGTCTGGGCGCTCTCCTGGCCTGGGGCCTGGGGCGGCTGTTTTTCTAAAACGAGAACAGCACCCCCGCCCCGGCGGAGAGCAGGATAAAGACGATCGGATGAAGTTTTTTTGTAGGCTTGCACCAGCGAGTGAGAAACAGCAGCAGCACGGCCAGGATCAGGCCCTTCCCATTCACTAGGTCCGGCCAGGCGCCGGTCTGGGCAAAGAGCTCCGTATCCAGCAGCGCCAGCTTCAGCACCAGCACCCCCGCCGCGGCGATCAGGCCCACGGAGCAGGGCCGCAGGCCGTAGAAGGCCGCGTCCACATATCTGTTCTGCCGGAAGGCCTGGAGTACGCCCGCGATGATGAGGATGATGATAATGGAGGGCGTGATCAGCCCCAGGGTGGCTACCAGGGCTCCCGGGACCCCGGCGGTGGTGAAGCCCACATAGGTGGCCATGTTGACGCCTATGGGGCCGGGCGTGGACTCGGAGACGGCCACCATATCCGCCAGCTGCCCGTGGCTGAACCAGCCGGTTTTATCGGACATACTGTAGAGGAAGGGCAGGGTCGCCATCCCGCCGCCCACGGCGAAGAGCCCGGTCTTGAAAAACTCGAAAAACAGCCGCAGATAGATCATTTGCCCCGCACCCCCCACTGTGTAAAGAGGATGCCGGCCGCTCCGCAGAAGAGGACGAAGACCACCGGGGAGATGTCGAAGAACACGGACAGGGCGAACACCCCCAGGCACAGCAGCAGCGCGCCCTTATCCGGCACGGCGTTCTTCCAGAGCTTGACCACCGCGTTGAAGATCAGCACGCACACGCAGACCCGGATCCCGGCAAAGGCGCTCTTCACCGCCGGGATATCGGCAAAATTGCTCAGGACCCCGGCGATGACGCAGATGATGACCAGGGAGGGGAACACCACCCCCAGAGTGGCCGCGATCCCCCCGGCCACACCGGCCATGCTCTGGCCCACAAAGGTGGCCGTGTTGACGGCGATGACGCCCGGCGTGCACTGGCCCACGGCGTAGTAGTCCATCAGCTTCTCGCTGCTGGTCCAGCCCCGCTTTTCCACCAGCTCCCGCTCCAGAAAGGGGATCATGGCGTAGCCGCCGCCGAAGGTCATGGCGCCGATCTTGGCAAAGGCGAGAAAGAGTTGCGCCAGAAGCTTCATTTACCCAGCGCCTCGGCGTAGACCATGTACTTGTCCAGGCGCTCCTTGCAGTCCTCCCGGCTCTTGCCCCGGATCAGCAGGTAGACCTTGATCTTGGGCTCGGTGCCGGAGGGGCGGATAATGAAGCTGCTGCCGTCGGCCAGCTCGAAGTAGAGGACGTTGGAGCCGAAGAAGGGCGTCCGGTCCACCTTGCCCAGACCCGCCACCGAGATGCTGCCGTCCTGGTAATCCCGCAGGCGGATGACCTCCTCCCCGGCGATCTCCTTGGGGGGCTCGGCCCGGAGGGAATCCATCAAAGCCTTCATCTTGGCAAGGCCGTCCAGGCCGGGCATCACCAGGTTCAGGGTCTTCTCCATGAACCAGCCGTACTTCTCGTACAGGGCGTCCAGGGCCTGGAGCAGGTTCATGCCCTTGTTCCGGTAGTGGGCGGCCATCTCGGTGACCATCATGGCGGCGGTGACCGCGTCCTTGTCCCGGACGTAGTCGCCCATCATATAGCCGTAGCTCTCTTCAAAGGCGAAGATATACTTATAGCTGCCGGCGGCCTCCCAGGAGGCGACCCGCTCGGCCATGAACTTGAAGCCGGTGAAGGTGTCCTCAAAGTGGACGCCGTTGGCCTCGGAGACGGCCCGGGCCATACCGGTGCTGACGATGCTGGTCAGAGCCCCGGCGTTGGCAGGCAGGGTGCCGGTGGCCTTGCGGGCGGTGATCACATAGTCCAGTAGCAGCACGCCCAGCTGGTTGCCGGTGATGACGGAGTAGCCGTCCCCGTCGGGGACCATGATGCCGATCCGGTCGGAGTCCGGGTCGGTGCCGATGATGAGATCGGCGCCCACCTCCTTGGCCAGATCCACGGCCAGGTAGAAGCCCTCCGGGTTCTCCGGGTTGGGGCTGACCACCGTTGGGAAGTTCCCGTCGATGACCATCTGCTCGGGCACCGGGTACAGGTGCTTGACGCCCAGGCGCTTCAGGGCCTCGGGCACCAGCTTGTAGCCGCAGCCGTGGAAGGGCGTGTAGACGATCTTCAGCGTGTCCGCCGCGTCCAGAACGGCCTGCCGGTCGATAGCCTGCTCCATGACCTTCTCCAGGAAGGCCTCGTCGGTCTCCTGGCCCAGGATCTCGATCTTGCCCTCGGCCACGGCCTGGTCAAAGGCGCAGGTCTTGAAGCCGGTGAAGATGTCGATCTGCTCCATCTGCTTGGCGATCTGCTCGGCCTTCTGGGGGGGCAGCTGGGCGCCGTCGGACCAGTAGACCTTATAGCCGTTGTACTCCTTGGGGTTGTGGCTGGCGGTGATGTTCAGGCCGGCGGCGCAGCCGTAGCGCAGTACGGCGAAGCTCAGCTCCGGCGTGGGGCGCAGGGCGTCGAACAGGCGCACGTGGATGCCGTTGGCGGCCATGACGCAGGCGGCCTCCTCGGCGAAGGCCCGGCCGTTGAGGCGGCAGTCGTGGGCGATGGCCACGCCCTTGTCCATGGCCTCCTGGCCCTCGGCGGCGATGACGTTGGCGAAGGCCTGGGTCGCGTGGCGGATCACATGGATGTTCATGTTGTGCAGACCCAGCTTCATGGTCCCGCGCAGTCCGGCGGTGCCGAACTCCAGGGGCGCAAAGAAGCGGGCCTCGATCTCCTTCTCGTCCTCCGCGATCGAGTTGAGCTCGGCCCACTCCTGCTCGCTGAGAGCGGGGCTGTCCAGCCAGCGCTGGTACTCTTCCTTATAGTTCCTCATGATTTTCCTCCTTACACAGTTCTACTGCGTCTTCATAGGTACTTTTGGGCACATAGAGGTCCGTTCCCTGGCCGCTGAAGCCCAGGATCAGGCGGCCAAAAACCCCGTTTCCGGGGAAAACTCGCAAACACGGGATGCCGTAGCCCTCCAGCATATTGGCCTTCAGCGCATCCTCCAGGCCGACGTTCCGGCAATTCATGAGGAAGACCGGCTCCTCCGGCTCCCCCGCCTCGTCCCGGGGCCAGTTCTCGGGCAGCTGTCCCTCAGACGCCCGGCCCCAGGGGCTCTCCTTTTTCTCCCTCATTTATGGTATCTCGATCCTTCCTTGATTTTAAAGCCCCTGTAGATCTGCTCGGCCAGCATCACCCGGGCCAGGTGGTGCGGAAAGGTCATGGGGGACATGCTCAGGCGCAGCTGGGCGCGGGCCTTTACTGTCTCGGACAGGCCGTAGGAGCCGCCCACGATGAAGCAGAGCCGGGGCTTTCCGGAGCTCTCCCTCTGGCTCAGCAGCTCCGAGAGCGCCTCACTGGACATCTGCCGGCCCTCCACGCACAGGGCGGCCGTATAGGCCTCCGCGGGGATCTGCCGCAGGATCTCCGCCGCCTCCTTTTCCAGGGCGGCGTCGATCTGCCCCTGAGCCGGCCGCTCCGGCAGCCGCTCCTCGGCAAGCTCCACTGTTTCCAGGCGGCAGTAGGCCCCCAGGCGCTTGGCGTACTCCCGGAAGGCCTCGATGTAGTAGCTCTCCCGCATCCGGCCCACGCAGATCAGTTTGACAGCAAGCATAGCTTCGCCTCTTCCACAGGCAGCTCCAGGCAGCCCAGCACCGGCGCGCAGCAGAGCTCCGCGCCGCAGCCCTCCAAAGCGGAGGACACGGCCTTTAGGGCCTTCTCCGGCCGGTTGTTCTCCCGGCTCAGGTGCCCCAGGATGATCCGCCGGGTGCCGCTGTCCGCCAGGCGGCGGGCAAGCTGAGCGCAGGCGGCGTTGGACAGGTGCCCGTGCTCGGACAAAATGCGCCTCTTCAAATACACAGGATAGGGCCCGTAGCGGAGCATCTCCTCGTCGTGGTTGGCCTCGATGAGAACGGTCCCCGCTCCCCGGAGCCCCGCCTCGATCTCCTCCGTCACGCAGCCGGTGTCCGTCGCCAGGGCGAAGACGCCCTCGCCCTCCACCCGGTAACCCACGCTCTCATCGGTGTCGTGGGAGGTGTGGAAAGCCCGGACGGACAGGTCCCCCAGTTGGAAGCTCTCCCCCACTGGGACGACCCGGAGCCGCTCTTCGATCTCCGGCAGCATCCCCCGCAGGCGGCTGGCCACCGTCCGGGGGGCGCAGATGGGAAATTCACCCTTTTTTATCAGGCTCTTCAGCCCGGAAATATGATCGGAGTGCTCATGAGTTATGAGCACTCCGCCGATATCTCGCATTGTATGGCCTGTCTGCGCGAGGGCCGCGGACAGCCTGCGCAGAGAAATCCCGGCGTCGATCAAAATATTCGTATCACCGCTGGAGATAAGGAGGCAGTTCCCGCTGGAACCGCTGGCAAACACGAAAACCTTCATCAAAAGAGGGTCAGGATCTTATCATTGCCGTCCGGCTCATCCGGGAAGTTGACGATGGTGATGTCCGCGCCCAGGTTCTTGAGCTTGCCCACAAAATTTTCATAGCCCCGCTCGATATAGTGGATATCCTCGATGACCGTGGTCCCGGAGGCGCACATGCCCGCGATGACCATGGCGGCCCCGGCCCGCAGGTCGCAGGCCTGGACAGGGGCCCCTGTCAGGCCCGTGCCGCCCTCGATAATGGCGATGCGGCCGTCCACCTGGATCTCCGCGCCCATCTTGCGCAGCTCGTTGACGTACTTAAAGCGGTTGTCGTAGATGCCCTCGGTGATGACCGAAGTCCCCGAGGCCAGGCACAGCAGCGTCCCCATCTGGGGCTGCATGTCCGTGGGGAAGCCGGGGTACGGCAGGGTCTTGATATTCACCCGGCGCAGGGTGCTGGCCCCTTTGACCAGGACCGCGTCCTCGTACTCCTGGACGATGGTGCCCGTCTCCCGGAGCTTGGCGCTGATGCACTCCAGATGCTTGGGGATCACGTTCTTCACCAGCACTTCCCCGCCGGTGGCGGCGGCGGCCACCATATAGGTGCCGGCCTCGATCTGGTCGGGGATGATGGTATAGCTCCCGCCGTGGAGCTTGTCCACGCCGTTGATCTTGATGGTGTCGGTGCCCGCGCCGCGGACATCCGCGCCCATGGAGTTGAGGAAGTTGGCCAGGTCCACGATATGGGGCTCCCGGGCGGCGTTCTCGATGATGGTCCGGCCCTGGGCCAGGGTGGCGGCCATCATGATATTCATGGTAGCGCCCACGGAGACCTTGTCCAGATAGATCCGGGCCCCGTGGAGCCTGCCGTCGGCCGCGGCGGCGTTGACGAAGCCGTTCTTGACATTCACCTCCGCGCCCATAGCGGTCATGCCCTTGATGTGCATGTCGATAGGCCGGACGCCGAAATTGCAGCCGCCGGGCATGGTGGTCCTGGCGCTGCCGAAGCGGCCCAGCATGGAGCCGATCAAATAATAGGACGCGCGGATCTTCCGCATCAGCTCATAGGGCGCGTCCTGAAAATGCACCTTGGTGCAGTCTATCTCGATGGTCGAGAGGTTGATAAAGCTGACCTTGGCCCCCAGCTCGGACAGGATGGTCAGCAGCATATCGGTGTCGCTGATCTGGGGGATATTTTCTATGCGGCAGACCCCGTCCACCAGCAGGGCAGCGGGGATGATCGCCACGGCGGCGTTCTTAGCGCCGCTGATCTCCACTTCTCCGTGCAGCTCGATGCCGCCTTTGATCACGTATTTTTCCAAAACGTACACCTTCCATTGAACTCGGAGCGGACCGGGCAAAGGCCTTCCGAATGTTAATATTACCACATCTTGCGGTAGATAGCAACAGTTTTCTCAATTTAGGGGATGAACTGCCTTTAGACGCCCTCTTTTTCCAGGAACTTCTGGGCCTTCAGGGCCGCCACGATGGTCTTGGCGTCGTCGATCTCGCCGTTCATCACCAATTCGACCAGCTTCTCCAGGCTCATTTTCTCCACATTCAAAAACTCGTCCTGGTCCGGGTGGCTCTGTCCAGGGTGGAGCCCCAGGGCCAGATAGATGTGCAGCACCTCGGTAGAAAAGCCGGGGGACGTGCAGCAGCCGCCCAGGTAGATGAGCCGGTCCGCCGTCAGGCCTGTCTCCTCGGACAGCTCCCTCTCGGCGCAGGTCCGGTGGTCCTCCCCCGGCTCCAGCTTGCCGGCCGGGGCTTCCAGCATCATCCTGCCGAAGGGATAGCGAAACTGCCGCACCAGCGTGCAGTTTCCCTCCCCGTCCACAGGCAGGATGGTCACGCCTCCTGGGTGCTCCACCACCTCTCTCTTGACCAGATCGCCGTTAACGAGCCTGGCCTGATCCAAACGCACCGTGACGATGATCCCCTTGTACTTGATCTCGCCGCCGATCCGCTCTTCCGGATAATCCATAGGGAGGCCTCCTTTTGAACCGAGTCATAATGAAAATGATTTACATAATTGCTGTTCACCAGTATATCACAGCTTTCCCCGTATTTCCAGATTTTTTGCAGTGAAAAAACGAAAAATTTTTCATATAATAGGGCTTGATCCGTTGAAAAAGTCAATTCAGAGACATAATTTTGCATACGAGGTGCAGTATGGTTACATATCACATATCACGGGACTGTGTGGTCCTGCTCCTGTCCCCCGGTCCCAGGCCGGACTGGGGCGTGCTTCGGTGGGCGGTCCAGGCGCTGCTGCTCTCGGCGGGCTTTCCCGCCTGGGCGGATATGGAGGCGGAGCTCTTTTGCTTAGAGGGCCGGTTTCTCCTGATCGCCCGGCCCCGGTCCCCCCGGCTGCGCCGGCTGGCGGAGCCCTTCCCCCGGCTCCGGCGGAGTTAGGGCGGCATAAGGCGGCAAATTCACAATTTCCTCTTTTATTTTCTCCCGGCCTGTGTTAGAATAGCTTCGGCGAAGGGATGTGAACGCATGGCGCCGAAGCAGACGGGCATCAAGCGCGTGGCCGAGAACCGGAAGGCCTTTCATGAATACTTTGTGCTGGAGCGCTATGAGGCCGGGATCGAGCTGGTCGGGACGGAGGTCAAGTCCATCCGGGCGGGCCAGGTCAATCTGAAGGACTCCTTTTGTACCGTGAAGGGCGGGGAGCTCTTCGTCCGGGGCATGCACATCAGCCCCTACGAACACGGCAACATTTTCAATAAGGACCCGGTGCGGCCCCGCCGCCTGCTGATGCACAAGCGGGAGATCGTGAAGCTCAACGCCCGCGTCATGCAGGACGGGGTGGCCCTGGTCCCCCTCTCGCTGTATTTTAAGGACAGCCGCGTCAAGCTGGAGCTGGGCCTGTGCAAGGGCAAGAAGCTCCATGACAAGCGGGACGCGGAGGCCGAACGCCAGAGCAAACGAGACATAGACAGAATATTGAAGGAGAAAAACGATTTATGAGCAATCCGATCGTAACGATTGAAATGGCCAATGGGGACGTGATCAAGGCGGAGCTCTACCCTGAGATCGCCCCCAACACGGTGAACAACTTCATCTCCCTGGTGAAGAAGGGCTTTTATGACGGTGTGATCTTCCACCGGGTCATCCCCGGCTTCATGATCCAGGGTGGTGACCCCAAGGGCACCGGCACCGGCGGCCCGGGCTACAGCATCAAGGGCGAGTTCACCTCCAACGGCTTCAAGAATGACCTGAAGCACGAGCGGGGCGTCCTCTCCATGGCACGCACCATGATCCCCAACTCCGCCGGCAGCCAGTTCTTCATCATGCACGACGACGCCTCCCATCTGGACGGGCAGTATGCCGCCTTCGGCAAGGTGACGGAGGGCATCGAGGCGGTGGACCGGATCTGCCAGGTGCGCACGGATTATAACGACAAGCCCCGGACGCCCCAGGTGATGAAGAAGGTCACGGTCGAGACCTTCGGCGTGGACTACCCGGAGCCCGTCAAAGTCTAATTAGAAATTAAGAATTAGGAATGAGGAATGAAAGGAGGATCAAACTCCTTCGTCCTCAATTCCTAATTTCTCATTCCACATTCCTAATTTAAAATTTGGGGATGTACCGGTTTCGACGGGGGTGTGGAGGCAGGAACAGCGGGCGGATGCGCCTACCATCCTTAAAATGGGCATTTTATAAATTAAAGAACAACGATAACACTGTTCTTCTCGCTGCTTAAATAGCGAGCGTCCCGCCCGGGAGGACCACGGCCCGGGATGGGGCGTCGACAAGTGGTGCCCGTGCGCCGGCAAAGCTTTGCGCCGGCCATGAATCATGAAGCTACCAAACCTCTGAGCGTGGCGGCCCGCGCTCAGGCGAGGGAATGTAAACGACCGCCTGCGCCCGGAGAAGTTCCTGTCAAAGCGCTTTCGGACAGGGGTTCAACTCCCCTCATCTCCACCAAAAATCGGCGAGGCGCCAGCCTTGCCGATTTTTACTTCTTCACTCTTCACTATTCACTCTTCGCTCAGAAATCGCCTTGCCGATTTTTGGAAGTAATAAGTAATGTAATAAGTAATAGTGAAGAGTGAAAAGGTGTGGTGTCCGCTGTGCGGACAAATGTAGACTTCTTTATCTATCTCACAGCACCTTCACCGTCTCCTCCAGGGGTTTCCGCTTGCCGTGGTTGGGCAGCGGGCCCGCGCCCTCGGCGGCGTAGCCCAGGTCCATCAGCATCAGGACCTCCTCATTCTCCGGCAGGCCCAGGGCCCGCGCCGCGGCCTCCGGGTCAAAGTTATTCAGCCAGCAGCTGTCCAGCCCCGCGTCGCAGGCCGCCAGCACCATATGGGTCGCCACGATCGTCGCGTCCTCCACGCCCGAGTTCCGCTTGCCGCCGGGATAGGTGTACACATCGTCCCGGTCAAAGGCCACCGCCAGCACCGTGGGCGCGCCATAACGGCAGGGCGTCAGGCTGTCGATCTTCGCCAGGCCCTCCGGGGACTGGATCACGTAGACCTTCTGCTCCTGGAGGTTCTTGGCTGTAGGAGCTAGGCGCCCCGCCTCTAAGACCGCCTTCAGCTGTTCTTCGCCGATCTGCCGCCCGTCATACTTCTTGCAGGAGTACCGGTTTTTGACTACCTCTTTAAATTCCATCGCTGTTTCCTCCTTAATTATCCAGAATATTTCCTTCAGCGGAGACCGTCACCACCTGCCAGGGGATGAACTTCCCGCTGGCCTGGAGCGCCCGCTTGACGGCCATCTCCAGGCCGCCGCAGCAGGGCACTTCCATGCGCAGGACGGTCACGCTCCGCACATCGTTCTGCCGGATGATCTCCGTCAGCTTCTCGCTGTAGTCCACCGCGTCCAGCTTGGGGCAGCCGATCAGCGTCACGCGCCCGCGCATGAAATCCGGGTGGATATTGGCGTAGGCATAGGCGGTGCAGTCCGCGGCGACCAGCAGCTTGGCCGCGTCAAAATAGGGGGCCCGCACCGGGGCCAGCTTGATCTGAGGCGGCCAGTTGCGCAGCTGGGAACCCAGTACCGGCGGGGGCGGCATCCCGGGACCCGGCTCCGGGCCGTGGTGCAGCGCCCGGCTCCGGGAGCCGGGACAGCTGTGGACGTGCCCCGCCAGGGGCACTCTCTTCTTCATGTTCTCGGCCACCGCCGCCGCGTCATAGGCCGCGGCCTCCCGCTCCTCAAAGGAGATGGCCCCGGCGGGGCACTGGGGCAGGCAGTCCCCCATACCGTCGCAGTAGTCATCCCGGATGAGGCGGGCCTTGCCGCCCTCCATGGCGATAGCCCCCTCGTGGCAGGCCGCCGCGCAGGCGCCGCAGCCGTTACACTTTTTCTGGTCGATATGTACGATCTTTCGGATCATTTCTTTCCCTCCGTCGTAGAAATATAGAGCGAATCTATGGAATATTATAACAGAAATCCGCCCTGAATCAAGGGGGGCGATCCTTGCCGCCGCTTTTCTGCGGACAACGGTAGAAAAAGCCATTTTTTCATGCTATAATGGAATCGTAAAAGAGCGGCAGCACGCTAAAGCGAGGTCTACTATGGATCTTACCAACGAGAAGATTTTGCAGATTGCCATGGAGCAATCGGCCATCGACGCAAACTGCCGGGCAGAGGATTTTCTGCGCCCGGAAAACGTAGTGGTGGAATCGGCTGCGAACCCGAAGGCGAGGAAGTACCTTTCCCTGCCGTTTGACTGTCATCTCATCTCCTACGGAACGAATATTGTCGCCTCAATTAATGAGAAACACCGTGCCGTCGTGACCGGCTATATCCATCGTTTCCCGGTCGAACATTGCTTTGAAACGCCCAATCTGCACGTTTTGAACGACGCGCTGCAAAAGGACGGCCTGCGTATCTGCTTCATGGCGGAATATTTTCTGCCCGATCTGCGTGTGCTGCGGCCTTTGGACTGCCCCTGCCAAATGAGACTTTTACACTCCGCTGATTTTTCGGCGCTCTACACGAGCCAGTGGAGCAATGCGCTCTGCGAAAAGCGCAGGGAGCTGGACGTTTTGGGCGTCGGCGCCTACGACGGCGGTGCGCTCATCGGCCTTGCCGCCTGCTCCGCCGACTGCGACGGTATGTGGCAGATCGGCATTGACGTGCTGCCTGACTACCGCAGGCAGGGCGTCGCCTCGGCGCTGACGAGCCGGCTGGCGCTGGAAATCCTGAAGCGGGGCAAGGTGCCGTTTTACTGCGCCGCATGGTCGAACATCAAATCGGTGCGAAACGCCATCAAAAGCGGTTTTCGCCCCGCATGGGTGGAGATGACGGCCAAGCCTGCCGCCCTCGTTGAGAAAATGAATGGAAAATGGCAAGAGGAAATCAAATAATGCAGCAAAAAACACGGGAGGGACTGTTATGGCGTCGAGCAAACAGTATTTAGAATTTATTTTAGAGCAGTTGTCGGAGCTGGACGGCGTTTCGGCTCGCGCGATGATGGGCGAATATATTCTGTATGTCAACGGCAAGATCGTCGGCGGGATCTACGACGACCGGTTGCTTGTAAAGCCGACAAGATCGGCAAAAACGCTCATGCCGGATGCCCCTTTTGAATTGCCATATGAAGGCGTAAAAGAAATGCTGCTCGTCGATAACGTGGACGACAGAGCATTTTTGACCGATCTGTTTCGGGCAATGGTCGAGGAACTTCCGGAGCAAAAGCCTAAAAAGAAAAACCGATGACGAAAGGTGAAGCCATGGTCTATTTTGATAAAGGCGGAATCGTACTTAATTGCAAGTAACAAGTAAATTAAAAGGGGCTGTGAAAAAAGTCCCTGAAAAAAAGAAGAGAGTTGCCAAGGAAGACCTTGGTAACTCTCTCCTTTTTTGGTATAATTTTGGTTGTGACAACAAAATACACCAAGAAGTATTATAGTCCAAAGCAAGGAAGATTTCCAGTGTTTCTTTCAGAAAGTTTG